>JADGGF010000183.1 GCA_019690055.1 Micromonosporaceae bacterium | reverse complement strand
GGCCTGGCCGATGACCACGACCTGGGCGACGTACGGGCAGATCGCCTTGAACATGCCCTCGATGGCGCTCGGCGCGATGTACTTGCCGCCCGAGGTCTTGAACAGGTCCTTCTTCCGGTCGGTGATCTTGAGGAACCCGTCGGCGTCGATCTCGCCGATGTCGCCGGTGCGGAAGAACCCGTCCTCGGTGAAGACCCGCGCGGTCTCCTCGGGCAGGTTGTGGTAGCCGCGCATGACCGGGACGCCGCGCAGCAGGATCTCGCCGTCCTCGTCGAGGCGCACCTCGAGGTCGCCCATCGGGATGCCGACCGTGCCGAAGCGGAACTTGTTCTCCCGGTTGAGGAACGACCCGGCCGAGGTCTCGGTCAGGCCGTAGCCCTCATAGATGGTCATGCCCGCGATGTGGAAGAACTCGGCGATGTCCTTGTTGAGCGGGGCCGAGCCGGAGATCAGCACCCGGAATCGGCCGCCGAGCCGGGCCCGCAGCTTGCTGAAGACGAGCTTGTCGGCCAGGTTGCGCTTGAACGCGAGCAGCCCGCCGACCGGCTTGCCGGCCAGCTCCCGCTGGTACGCCTCGCGGCCGACCTTGAACGACCACTTGAAGATCTTGTACTTCGCCCCGCCGGCATCCTTCATGGCCGTGTTGATGGCGTTGTAGAGCTTCTCGAAGATGCGGGGCGCGGCGCACATGATCGTCGGCTGCAGCTTCGGCAGGTTCTCCGCGATCTTGTCGATGCGACCGTCGACGTACGTCGGCAGGGCGATGGCGATGGCCCCGGCCAGGATCGTCTTGCCGAACGAGTGCGACAGCGGCAGCCACAGGTACTGCAGGTCGTCGGGGCGCAGCATGCCCAGGTCGGCCTGCGCGACGCCCTCCCACACCCAGCTCGCGTGCAGCAGCTCGACGCCCTTGGGCCGGCCCGTGGTGCCTGAGGTGTACATGATCGTGGCGAGGTGGTCGGGCCTGACCTCGGCCGCGATCCGGTTCACCAGCTCCGGGTCGGCGGCCAGCAGCGAGCGGCCCTTCTCCTCGAGCTCGGCCAGCGTCAGCACGGGCACGTCGGCGGTGGGCGCCGGGCCGTCGATGATCACGATGTGCGTCAGCGCCGGCAGTGACGCGCCGACGGTCTTCGCCACCTGACCCTCGTTCTCGGCGATCAGCACCTTGGCGCCGGAGTCGGTCAGGATGAAGACGGCGTCCTTCGCCTCGGTGGTCGGGTAGATCGTCGTGGTGGCCGCGCCGGCGCACATGATCCCGAGGTCGGCCAGCACCCACTCGATCCGGGTCGAGGAGGCGATCGCCACCCCGTCCTCAGGCTTCACCCCGAGCGCGTGCAGACCGGCGGCGATGGCCGTCGCCCGATCACCGACCTCTTTCCACGTGAGCCACACCGGCCCGTCGGGACCGGGCGAGGCGAACGCTTTGGCCGCCGGGGTCGCGGCGACCCGCTGCAGGAACATGTCCGGAATGGACTTGTACGGCAGGTGCAGTGGCTTGCTCATGGGCGCCAGCCTCCATGGTCGGGGGCGCGGGTGACCGCAGTCACGCGCGTGCCTGGGTTACCCGAGGGTACGGAAAACCGGGGCGGGCAACAACCTCCGACAGGAGGGCGTCCTTGTTAGGCAAAAACCGTCAACAGGGCGTCCTTCCTGACACAGGTCAGGAGGGCGCCTTGGCTGACGCCGGTCCGCCTCCCAGCGCCCGCAGGTAGGACCGGGCCCAGGCCCGGACGTCGTGCGTGCGGACGTGCCGGCGCATGGCGCGCATGCGGGCGCGGTTCTCGGCCGGCGGTGCCTCGAGCGCGTGGACGATCGCGTCCTTGAGCCCGTCGAGGTCGTGCGGGTTGACCAGATGGGCGTCGGTCAGCTCGGCCGCGGCCCCGGTGAACTCGCTCAGCACGAGCGCGCCGCCGTTGTCGGTGCGGGCGGCGATGTACTCCTTGGCCACGAGGTTCATGCCGTCGCGCAGCGCGGTCACGGTCAGCACGTCGGACGCGAGGTAGAGCGCCGCGATCTCCGCCCGGTCGAACGACTGGTTGAGGTAGTGCACCACCGGCACCCCGACCCGGCCGAACTCGCCGTTGATGCGGCCGACCTCCCGCTCGACCTTGTCCCGCAGCACCTTGTAGTGCTCGACCCGCTCCCGGCTCGGCACGGCCACCTGCACCATCACCGTCTCCTCGACCTTGACGCGGCCGTCGACCAGCAGCTCGCGGAAGGCCTTGATCCGGTGCTCGATCCCCTTGGTGTAGTCCAGCCGGTCGACGCCGAGGATGACCTTCGCCGGGTCGCCGAGGTCGGCGCGCAGGTTGGCCGCCCGTTCGACCACGTCGGGCCGGCGGGCCAGCGACTCCATCTCGGCCACGTCAATCGAGATCGGGAACGCGCCGACGCTGACCGTACGGCCGTCGACCTCGATGCAACCGCCACCTCCGCTCGCGTTGGGCGTGGCCCGTACGTCGAGCAGGCGGCAAGCGATGCGGACGAAGTTGTCGGCGCCTGCGTTGGTCTGGAAGCCCACCAGGTCCGCGCCGAGCATGCCCCGCAACAGCTCGACCCGGCGGGGGAGCTGCATGAACAGCTCGGCCGGCGGGAACGGGATGTGCATGAAGAAGCCGATGCGCAGGTCGGGCCGCAGCGCGCGCAGCATCGCGGGCACGAGCTGCAGGTGGTAGTCCTGAATCCAGACCATCGCGTTGCGCTCGGCGTAGTCGGCGGTCGCCTGGGCGAACCGTCGGTTGACCCGCTGGTACGCCTCCCACCAGCGACGGTGGAAGGCCGGCGTCTCGACCGCGTCGTGATACAGCGGCCAGAGCGTGCCGTTGCTGTACCCCTCGTAGTAGTCCTCGTACTCAGCGCTGGACAGCGGTACCGAGCGCATGCGGATGCCGTCCATGTCCGGTACGTATGGGGCTGAGTCGATGGCTCCCGACCAGCCGATCCAGGTGCCGTGGCGGTCGCGCAACACCGGATGCAAAGCGCTGACCAGACCGCCCGGACTGCGCGACCAGGTGATGCTGCCGTCCTCCTCGACGGTGTGGTCCACCGGCAACCGGTTCGCGACGACCACGAGCGACCTGCGCGCCATAAACGTCCTCCCGCTGTCAGTCCGGCGCGCTCACTCGAGCCCGCCAGCCGCTGTCACCCAAAGCCGGGAATCCAGCTCGGACCGCGCCGGCCCACCGGCTGAACCCCCACCCCTGGGCCAGCCCGGTAAACAATGTTCGATGGGTGAATCCTAACTGATGAGGGACTTCCTAACCACCCAACGTTACGTTGAGGTTACGGTGCGGCTAACTCGGGGGGTGAGTGCGGTCCCCGTGACCGTCGTGAGCCTCACGTATCCCCCCACATCCCCGTCCGGTTTCGCCGATCTTATCCGATCAATCCCCCTTACTCGGGCATACCGGTCGGACGGCCACCGGGACCGCCCGTGTCCGCTCGGCCCGGTCGCGCGGCCCGCCTATTTCTCGAGGAAATTTTCCTTGCGAAGATTTCCCTGCGAAGATTTCCTGGCGAAATTCCCCGTCCATTCTTCGTCGATTCCCCCGCCCGCGTGACCGGCGCGGCCGTCGGGGCGGTAAGGACCGGTCCCGGCGACCGGGCGTAGCATCGACCGCGGAACGGCTGGGAGGTGCGGTTGGTCAGCGCAGCGGGATGGGCGCCGGAGACCCGCACCCCTGACACCCGCATCGGGGTGTTCCGTCGTGGCCTGTCGATCCTCGGCCGGGGGATCCGGGAACAGCCGTCGATGTTCACCATCGGGGTCGTCGGCGCCGCCCTCTACGGCGGGCTCACCGTCGGGACGGCCTTCGTGATCGGGCAGGTGGTCGGCCGGGTCGTCGTGCCGGCCCTCGACCGCGGCTCCGTCGGCCCGGCGGCGCTCGGTGTCGGCTTCACCGTGATCATGGCGGTGGCGGTGCTGCGCATCGTCGCCCTGGCCACTCGCCGGTTGGGCGCGGCCGCGACCCAGTTCCGGCTCACCGCCGAGTACCGGCGACGGATCGTCCGGCGCTACCTGGCTCTGCCCCTGTCCTGGCACCGCCGCCACGCCACCGGAACCCTGCTGTCCAACGCCAGTTCCGACGTCGAGGCGCTGTGGGCGGTCTTCGCCGCGGTGCCGCTCGCGGTCGGCACGCTGTTCATGCTCGTCGTCGCGGTCGGCGGCCTGTTTCTGGTCGACTGGGCGTTCGGCCTGGTCGCGGTGGCGCTGTTCCCGGTGCTGTTCGGGCTCAACGCTGCGTTCTCCCGCCGGATGGCCCCGCGCGTCGCCCGAGCCCAGGCGCTGCGGGCGCAGGTGAGCGCGGTGGCCCACGAGAGCTTCGACGGCGCACTGGTGGTCAAGACGATGGGGCGCGAGGCCGCGGAGACGGACCGGTTCGCCGCGCGGACGCGGCAGCTACGCGACGCCATGGTCGAGGTGGGGCGGGTCCGCGGCGTGTTCGACCCGTTGATCGAGGCGCTGCCGAACATCGGCAGTCTCCTCGTGCTGGTCATGGGCCTGATCCGGGTGCGGCAGGGCGCGGCGACCGTCGAGGAGATCTTCAGCGTCTCGTTCCTGTTCTCCATGCTCGCCGTGCCGATCCGGTCGATCGGCTGGACGTTGACGGAGATCCCGCGCAGCGTCGCCGGGTGGGACCGGGTGCGCGCCGTGCTCGCGGCCACGGGGGACATGCCGTACGGCCGGCGCACGCTGGCGACGCCGGCCGGCACCCCCGTCCCGCTCGCCTTCCACGACGTGCGGTACGCCTACGACCCGCCCCCCGACGCGCCGGCGTCTCCCGCTCGCGACGCGCTCGCCTCTCCCACTCGCGACGCGCTCGCCTCTCCCGCTCCCGGCGCGCTGGCGTCTCCCGATCCCGACGCGCCGGTGGCCGCCGGTCTCGACGCGGTGAACGGGGTCTCGTTCGAGGTGCCGGCCGGGCGGACCGTGGCCCTGGTCGGCCCCACCGGGTCGGGCAAGTCCACCATCGCCGCGCTGGCGGCCCGGCTGATCGACCCGGCGTCGGGCACCGTCACCATCGACGGCGTCGACGTGCGGACGCTGTCCGCGGCGGAGCTGGCCCGTACGGTGGCCCTGGTGCCGCAGATCCCGTTCGTCTTCGACGACACGGTGCGGGGCAACGTGGCCCTCGACCGCGCGGGCATCGACGACGATCAAGTATGGCGGGCACTGCAGTTGGCCCAGGCCGACGGTTTCGTCAAACGCCTGCCCGCCGGGCTGTCGACCCCGCTCGGGGAGCGCGGCACGTCGCTGTCGGGCGGTCAGCGCCAGCGGCTCACGCTCGCGCGGGCCCTGGCCGGCTCGCCACGGCTGCTCGTGCTGGATGACGCGACGAGCGCCGTCGATCCCCGGGTGGAGGCGGCGATCCTGCGCGGCCTGCGCCGGGCCTCGGTGTCCACACAGGACACTGAGGCCACGATCCAGGCGCCGACCATCCTGGTGGTCGCCTACCGCCGCGCGACGATCGCGCTGGCCGACGAGGTGGTGTTCCTCGACGGGGGCCGCGTCGTGGCCCGCGGTCCGCACGAGGAGCTGCTGGCGACGGTCCCGGCGTACGCCGACCTGGTCACCGCCTACGAGCGGGCCGACGCCGAACGGGAGCAGGCGTTGGCCACCGACGACGACCAGCCCCCCGGTCTCGGCACCGAGCCGCCCGACGAGGACCCGGCCCGAGTCGATGAGTCTGCCCGGGTGCACGAGATCGTCGACGACGTGGGCCGGGCCAAGGCGGTGTCATGACCGACACTCGGGCCTCCGCCGCGTCCGGCTCACCGAGCCCGGGCACGCTGCGCACGATCCGTCGCGGGCTCGCGCTCTCGCCGGAGCTGGGCACGGGCCTGGCCAAGACGCTGGGGCTGGCGCTGGTCGCCATGGTCGGCCGGGTCGCCGTCCCGATCGCGGTCCAGCAGGTCATCGACCGGGGTCTACGGGCACCGGGCGGACCGGACAGCGGGGTCGTGTTCGGCACGGTCGCGGTCGCCCTGGCCGTGCTGGCCGTCACCACCACCGCGCAGTCGCTGATGATGCGGCGGTTGTTCACCGCCACCGAGTCGGCGCTGGCCACCGTCCGCACGCGCACGTTCCGGCACATCCACGACTTGTCGATTCTGCACCAGCAGAGCGAGCGGCGCGGCGCGCTGACCTCCCGGGTCACCTCCGACGTCGACCAGATCACCCAGTTCCTGCAGCACGGCGGGGTCACGCTGCTGGTCAGCAGCACGCAGATCGTGGTCACCAGCGTGGTGATGGTCGCCTATTCATGGCAGCTCACCCTCGTGGTCTACGCCTCGTTCCTGCCGTTGGTGGTCATCGTGCGGCTGCTGCAGCGCCGCTTGGCCCGCGCGTTCCTGCAGGTGCGCGAACGGGTCGCCGCGATGCTGGCCGCGGTCGCGGAGACCGTGGTCGGCGCCGATGTGATCCGGGCCTACGGCGTCGCCGGCCGCAGCGCGCGCCGCCTCGACGACGCGATCGACCGGGCCCGGACGGCCCAGATGCGGGGCATGCGCATCAGCGTCAGCGCGTACTCGGTCGGCGAGATCGCGACCGGGCTGGCCATGGCCGGAGTCGTGGTGGTCGGCACGCTGCTCGGCGTCGGCGGCGGCCTGCAGGTGGGTGAGCTGACCGCGTTCCTGCTGCTGGTCCAGTTGTTCGTACAGCCGGTGCAGGTGGCCACCGACGTGCTCAACGAGGCGCAGAACGCCGTGGCCGGGTGGCGGCGGGTGCTCGACGTGCTCGATGTCTCACCGGACGTACGGGATCCGGGCGAGCACGGTCAGGACCTGCCGGCCGGGCCGGTGTCGATCGACTTCTCGCACGTCAGCTTCGCCTACCCGGACGGCCCGACCGTACTGTCCGATGTGGACGTCCGGATCGCGCCGCGCACCCGGGTCGCCGTGGTCGGCGAGACCGGTTCCGGCAAGACCACGTTCGCCAAGCTGCTGACCCGGTTGATGGACCCCACCGACGGTACGGTCAGCCTCTCCGGCGTCCGGTTGCCCAACGTGCGGTTCGCCTCGCTGCGCCGGCGCGTGGTGCTCGTCCCCCAGGACGGCTTCCTCTTCGACACCACGGTGGCCGAGAACGTACGCTTCGCCGATCCGTCGCTGTCCGACGCCGCGCTGCTCGACGCGTTCGCCGAGCTGGGGCTGGCGGACTGGGTGCAGTCGCTGCCGCAGGGGCTGGCGACCCCGGTGGGCGAGCGCGGGGAGGCGCTGTCGGTGGGCGAGCGCCAGCTCGTGGCCCTCGTCCGGGCCCACGTCGCCGATCCCGACCTGCTGGTGCTCGACGAGGCGACGTCCGCCGTCGACCCGGCCACCGAGGTCCGCCTGCAGCGCGCTCTGGAGGCCGTCACCCGCGGCCGGACGACGGTCGCGATCGCCCATCGCCTCTCCACCGCCCAGGCCGCCGACGAGATCATCGTCTTCGATCGGGGCAAGATCGTGCAGCGCGGCCACCACAGCGAGCTCGTGACGCAGACCGGCACGGTCTACGCCCGCCTCCACGCCGCCTGGGTCGAAGCCCGCTGACCCTTGTGTCAGGAAGGACACCCTCTTGACGCCTAATGCCCAGGAAGGACGCCCTCCTAACGCCGGGTGTCTGGAAGGCGTCCTTCTTGACGCCTACTGCCTAGGAAGGCGTCCTTCCTGACACGTGGCAGTGGTCAGCGGGGTCCCAGTCAGCGTGGGGTGGCGAAGTCCTGTGTCCAGTAAGGACGGTTGTTGCTGTCGTAGGCCAGGCCGACCCCGATGTGGGTCAGCCGGCAGTTGAGGATGTTGCGGCGGTGGCCGTCGCTTTTCATCCACCCGTCCATGACCGACTGCGGGTCGCGGTACCCCGCGGCGATGTTCTCGGCCGCGGATGACCACGCGAAGCCGGCCTGCGTGATGCGCTTGTCGAACGTGACGCCCTCGGGCGTGGTGTGGTCGAAGTAGCCCCGGGCAGCCATGTCGGCTGAGTGGGCCCGAGCCGCCGCGATTAGGCGGCTGTCGACCGTCATCGGCCCGCAGCCCGCCTGGGCCCGCTCCGCGTTGACCAGGTCGACCACCTGCTGCTCGTACGGCTCGAGCCCGGACGCCGCCGGCGGTGGCGGTGCCGGCGGCTGGGGCGGCGGCGGGGCGCTGGTC
>JADGGF010000182.1 GCA_019690055.1 Micromonosporaceae bacterium | reverse complement strand
GGGGCGCCCTTCCCCGGCGCGGGGGTCCCTGGGGGGGGGGGGGGGGGCCCCCCCCCCCCCCCCCCCCGCCCAGGTGAGCTACTTCCTCACGGGGGCAGTGGCCTGATCCCGGCCGAGGGACCGCTCATCCGTGAGGGCTACGGTCAGGCCCCGGCAGTGTCGGTGACGTCCGGCCGGGCAGCCACCAGTTCCATCGCCCGAACAGGCGCATCAGGGCCGGCATGAGGAACAGACGCACCACCGTGGCGTCGATCAGGATGGCGAACGCGAGCATGAAGCCGAGTTGCTGCACGTCGGAGATGTCGGTGAGCATGAACGCCGCGAAGACCGACACCATGATCGCCGCAGCGGCGGTGATCACCCGAGCGGTGTGCGCGATGCCGGCGCGGACCGCGGCCTGGTTGTCGCCGGTGGCCCGCCACGTCTCCTGCATACGGGAGGCCAGGAACACCTCGTAGTCCATGGAGAGCCCGAAGACAAGCGTGAATGCTGTTAACGGTATAAATATCTGAACAAACCCGTCGTGATTGAGGCCGAACAGATCGGCGCCGTAACCGTCCTGGAAGATGAGGACCATGGCCCCGCAGGCGGCCCCCACGGTGCACAGGTTCATCAGCACCGCCGTCGCCGGCAGGAGCAGCGACCGGAAGGCCAGCAGGAGGATCAATCCGGCCGCACCGAGGACGGCGGCGATGACCACCGGCGTCGCGCTGGCGTTCTGCGCCGCGATGTCGACGAGCTGCGCCGGCGCGCCGCCCACGTGGACGGTGAGTCCCGCCGCCGCGCCGATCTCGCCAGTCATGGCCCGCAGGCGGTCGACCAGGTCAGCGGTCTGCTCGGCGTACAGCCCGTGGCGGGGGGTCACGGAGATGACCGCGGCGTCCAGGCCCTGGCTGACCAGGTTTCCGGCGTCATCGAGCCAGCCGTCCCGGTGAGCCGCCGCGAGCACCTCCGGCGTGTGCCCGCCGGCCCGCTCGTCGAGCACGCCGGTGATCGACGTGACCGCGGCGGCGTCCGGATCCGCGGCGGCCGCCTGGGAGATTCGCGCGATCGCCTCGAGGTCCGCCGCGTCGAACGCGCCCTGTCCCCGAGCCACCACGACCTCGATGGGCGCGGTCGTCCCGGCCGGGAACTGCTGGGCCATCCGCGCGTAGCCGCGTCCGGCGGCGGTATCGGCCACGGGCCCGACCTGATCGGCCACGCCGTACCGGAGCCCGATCACCGGCGCGGTGAGGGCGAGCAGGGCCGCCAGGCTGAGCCCGGCCACGAGGATGGGCCGGCGCAGCGAGACGTCGGCTATCCGGGCCCAGATCGATCGTTCGGGGTCGGGGTGGCGGAGCCGGCGCCGCGCCCACGGCAGGGCCAGCGCATTCACCCGTGGCCCGAGCAGGGCGAGGAGGGCGGGCACCACGGTCAACGCCAGCGCGACCATGACGGCGACCGCGGCGATCATGCCGATCGCCATGTCGCGGACCCGCCCCGCGTCGACCAGCAGCAGGCCGGCCAGGCAGACCATCACGGCGACACCGGAGAAGGCGACCGCGTGGCCGGCGGTGGCGACCGTACGCCCCACCGCCGCGACCCGGCCGGCGCGGTCAGCCACCGGCTGGCGCGTCAATTCCTCCCGGAACCGGGTGATCATGAACAGCGCGTAGTCGATGCCGAGCGCGATGCTGAGCATGGTCACGGCGGTCCGGGTGAAGGCGTTGAACGAGATCACCGAGCTGAGCGCACCCAGCAGACCGAAGGCCGCGACGACGGCGACGCCGCCGAGCGCCAACGGCAGCGCGGCCGCCACCAGAGACCCGAACGCGACGAGCAGGATGACCGCCGCGACCGGTAACGCGACGGCGTCGGAGCGCGCGAGATCCTCGTTGGCCCGCTCGATGCTGGCCGCGGCGAGCGGCGAGGTTCCAGTCACCTCGACGCTGATGTCGGTCGTGGCGAGGTCGTCGGCGGCCTGCGCCAGCTCGTCCGCGAGCGCCTGGCGCTCCGCCGCATCGCCGCGGATGGCGATCGGGACCAGGACCGTACGCCCGTCCGCCGACACCAGCCGTTCCGGCGCCTGCGCGGGGTCGGTCACGGCGGCCACTCCGTCGATCGCCTCGAACCGGTGAAGCGCCGCCTGGACGAGCGTCCGGAACCGTGCGTCGTCGTAGTCCAGGCGATCCGAGTGCAGGACGGCCACGTCGGTCTCGGGCGGAAGGTCGGCGAACCTCTCCGCGATGAGCTGGGCCGCCCGATGCGACGGTGACCCGTCGATCGTCACGTCTCCGGTCGCGATCGAGGCGTTGAAGCGCCCGGCGCCGAGGACGGCGACCGGCAGCACGAGCACCCACACGAGCAGGGTGAGCCGGGCGTGCCGGGCCACCGCTGTTCCCCACCGGTACCAGGCCGAGCCGCCACCGTGAGTCTTGGCGACGTCATCGCCGCCGGGAGCTGCGGCGACGGCACCGTCATCGGCGGGCGCGGCCGTAGACTGGCCGAATGAGGAAGGAAACTTGGAACTTGAAACACCATGTTTCATGCGGGCCAGGCTACGCCCCGACCAGGACAGTGGTGAAGCGGGTATGACCGGGACAACAGCGACGGGCGTCGGTACCCGCCGGCGGCGCCGGCTCAGCGACCAGGAGAGCGCCGAGCGGATGATCGCCGCAGCGATCGAGATGATCCGCGAGTCGGGCCTCACGGTCAGCCTCGAACACCTCAGCGTCGAAGACGTCATCCGACGGGCCGACGTCTCGCGCACGGCCGTCTACCGACGGTGGAAGTACAAGGAAGACTTCTTCGCCGACCTCCTGCGCGAGCTGGCCCGCGACCCCCACCCGGCCGTCATCACGACGCAGTTCCGGCCCGACGAGCTACGACGGTTGGCGACCGACCACATGGACTGGGCCGAGACCGCCGACGGGCGCGAACGGCTCTACGCGGAGCTGATGCGCATCGGCGGGGCTATGGACCTGACGATGCTGGCGACCTCCCACCAGTGGCGCAGCTACATCGCGCTGCAGGCGGCGGTGCTGAGCATCGAGGAGGGTGACTTCCGAGCCGAGCTGCAGGGCATCCTGGCCGACTCGGAGCGACAGATCCACCGGCGGCTGGGCGCCACCTACGCGGCCGTCGCGGATCTGCTGGGCTACCGGATCCGCCCGGACGCGCACATCACCTTCGAGGAGATCGCGATCATGTGCAGTTCGGTGATGAACGGCGCCGCCATCAAGGCCCAGTGCGACGCGAGCCTGTTGACGCACACGGTGGCCGTCGCCGAACGCCTGGACCGCCAGGGCCCATGGTCGGTCGCGGCCGCGGCGTGTTACGCGATCCTGGCGCTGTACATCGAGCCCGACCCCGCCGTGGCCTGGGACGCGCAGCGCATCGAGCGGATTAAGGACGTCATGCGCCGCGCGGCGCAGACGCTGGCCATGGCGGACCCGGCCGAGTTCGGCGTCAACGACGGTCTCCGGCGGCTCCTCGACGGGTGAGCGGCCATCCGGCCGCCGTGACGCGTGTCCGGTTGAGCGCCGGATCAGTCCGAGGTCTCGGTGGTCGGTGCGGGAATCGGTGAGGCGGTGCGGCGGCGCCAGAACCACCAAGCGGCCCCGCCGCCCAGCAGGAGGGCAGTGAGCACGCCGAGGGCGACCCAGAGTCCGCCGGGCCCACCCTCGAGCGGAGCGAAGCCGACCAAAGGCGTGGTGGGGCCGGATCGCGTCGGCGACGTCGGGGCGCCGCCGGACGACGCGGGGCTGCCGGAGGACGACGGGGCCGGGCTCGGGCCGTCGGAGGCACCGCCGGCCGGCGCGCCGGAGCCGCCACCAGCGCCCGCGCCGGAACCGCCACTGGCGCCGCCCCCGCCGGAGCCGCCGCCGGCGCCGCCCAACCCGCCGGTCACCTCACAGACGCCCGACGCCGAGGCGTACGTCTGGTTGTTGGACGGGTCAGTATCATAGAAATTCGTCAATATTGTTATCAATACATCTTGTGACGGACACCTCGTCAACAGCACCCCGAACAGACGGGTGTCCTTGTAGTCCGGGCGGCACACGATGTCGGCGCCCTCGGGATCACAGGCAAAGCCGGCGCCCTCGCTCACGCCCCGGCTGATGCTGCCCAGGCCCGACAGCGGATCGTGATGCGAGGCCAGGTGTCAGTGCCGGCCAGCCGCGGGCCGTCAACCCGGAAACTGAGCACCAGATTCGGTCCGTCATCGCTGGACGGCATTGGGCACCCAGCGAATCGAGGCCTCGAACTCGTACCGCACGGTCACCGTGGCTGTGGCCTGCGCAATGTACTCGCTGGCGAGTCGAACTTGTCCGCGTAGGCCCGCACCGTGATCGGGCTGACCCGCCCATCGGCCTGAATGTAGGCCCTGTCCGGGTCGACCGGGGGATAGGTGATCGTCACATCACCGGTGCCTCCGCACACGGCCCTTACCTGGCAGTTGTTCGAGCCGCGCCGGATCTGCATGGTGCCTTCGTACGTGTCGTACGCGAAGTCCTCCACGTAGATCCGGACAGGCACCGACGAATCACCGCCGATGTGGACGGTCTGGGTGCCTCCCTTGATGGGGTCCAGAATGATGGAGTTGATCGACAGCGTGACCTCGGGCACCACCTCGTCGTGGGCGTAGGCCGCGGCGGCCGGGGCCAGGGTCACCATCAGCACCGCTGCGAGGGCGGCGAGCAAGGTACGCATGCGTCTCCTCGGGCCAACAGCGGTTGCCCATCGTGGCGCATGCGCCGATGCCCGATGGGCCCAGGTGTTGACGGAATGCTGACACCCGCACGCCGATCACGTCGGCGCGGGGCTGCCTCGACGTCCGCCCGACCGGGCTCAGCGGGCCAGGGCGGCGGAGACGATCGTGCTCGCCTCCCGCTGGATGGCGGCGAGGTGCTCCGGGCCCTTGAACGACTCGGCGTAGATCTTGTAGACGTCCTCAGTGCCCGACGGGCGAGCCGCGAACCAGCCCGAGGCGGTGACCACCTTCAACCCACCGATGCCCGCGCCGTTGCCCGGGGCGTGCGTGAGCGTGAGCGTGATCGGCTCGCCGGCCAGCTCGGTGGCCCGCACCTGCTCGGGCGAGAGCTTCGCCAGGATGGCCCGCTCCTCGCGCCCGGCCGGGGCGTCGGTCCGGGCGTAGACGGGGGCCCCGTGGCGGGCGACGAGATTGGCGTAGTGGCGGCTGGGCGTCAGCTCGGTGACGGCGGTGATCTCGGCGGCGAGCAGACACGCGATGATGCCGTCCTTGTCGGTGGTCCAGACCGAGCCGTCGCGGCGCAGGAAGGACGCGCCCGCGCTCTCCTCGCCGCCGAACGCCACCGACCCGTCAAGCAGGCCCGGCACGAACCACTTGAAGCCCACCGGGACCTCGACCAGCCGGCGGCCCAGGTCCTCGGCGACCAGGTCGATCATCGACGAGGAGACGAGCGTCTTGCCGACCGCCGCCCGTTCCGGCCAGGCCGGGCGGTGCCGGAACAGGTAGTCGATGGCCACCGCGAGGAAGTGGTTGGGGTTCATCAGCCCCTCGTCGGGGGTGACGATGCCGTGCCGGTCGGCGTCCGCGTCGTTGCCGGTCGCCACGTGGTAGGCGGCCCGCTGCCCGTCGCCGGTCGACGGCGTCATCGCGGCGACGAGCGAGGCCATGGCGTACGGCGACGAGCAGTCCATCCGGATCTTGCCGTCCCAATCAAGGGTCATGAACGACCACGTCGGGTCCACGCGGTCGTTGACCACCGTGAGGTCCAGGCCGTGCCGCGACGCGATCTCGGCCCAGTAGGCCACCGAGGCCCCGCCCATCGGGTCGGCGCCGATGCGCACCCCGGACCGGCGGATCGCCTCGATGTCGATGACCGCCGGCAGGTCGTCGACGTACGCACCGAGGAAGTCGTACGTACCCGTGGTCTCGGCCGCCCGGGCCCGGGCGATCGGGATGCGGCGCACCTCCCGCAGCCCGCCGGCGAGCAGCTCGTTGGCCCGCGCCTCGATGGCAGCGGTGATGTCCGACCCGGCCGGGCCGCCGTCGGGTGGGTTGTACTTGAACCCGCCGTCGGCCGGTGGGTTGTGCGACGGGGAGACCACGACCCCGTCGGCCAGCCCGGACGTCCGGCCCCGGTTGTGCATGAGCACGGCGTGGGAGAGCGCCGGCGTGGGCGTGTAGCCGTCCCGGCTGTCGACGAGCACCCGCACCCCGTTGGCCGCGAAGACCTCCAGCGCGCTGACCATGGCGGGTTCGGACAGCGCGTGGGTGTCGCGGGCCAGGAACAGTGGGCCGTCGATGCCGGCGGCCGCCCGGTGCTCGCAGATCGCCTGGCTTATGGCCAGCACGTGGTCTTCGTTGAAGGTGCACCGCAGGCTGGAGCCCCGGTGGCCGGACGTGCCGAACGACACCCGGTGCTCGGGCACGCCGGGGTCGGGGTGCTCGGTGTAGTAGGCGGTGACCAGGTGGGGCACGTCCACCAGGTCCTCCGGCCGCGCTGGTGTGCCCGCCCGGGCGTGCGTCTCTGCCACGATCGCCTCCCCCGAGGCCCGACCTGTCACCGTACAGCGGCAACGGACCTGTTACCGTACGGCTACCAACGGTACGAAACGACACCGACCCTAGCGGACCGATCCGACGGTCGGACGCCGATCAGGCAGACCGAGCCGGCCCGCTACCTGATTACCCTGGATCATCATGCTGCGCGTCCTCGCCTTCGACCTTGACGACACCCTGGCCGTGTCGAAGAGCCCGATCGAACCCGAGATGGCCGACCTGCTCGGCCGCCTGCTCGATCGGGTGGAGGTGTGCATCATCTCGGGCGGTCGGTTCGAACAGTTCGACACCCAGGTGCTGCGACGCCTGGATATCGACGATAATCGTCGTCGACGCCTGCACCTGATGCCCACCTGCGGCACGCGCTACTACCGGTGGAACGGCACCGAGTGGCAGGTGGTCTACGCCGAGGACCTCACCGAGGACGAGAAGCGACGGATCATCGAGGTGCTCACCACCGGCGCCCAGACGCTGGGGCTGTGGGAGGCGAATCCCTGGGGCGAGATCATCGAGGACCGCGGTAGCCAGATCACGTTCTCCGCGCTCGGCCAGGCGGCGCCGCCCGAGGCCAAGTACGCCTGGGACCCGGATGGCGTGAAGAAGCGCGCCCTGCGGGACTACGCCGCGGCCCGGTTGCCCGACCTCGAGGTGCGCAGCGGGGGGTCGACCTCGGTGGACGTCACCCGCAAGGGCATCGACAAGGCGTACGGCATCGGCAAGCTCCTGGACGGGCTGCGGCTCACCCCGGCCGAGATGCTCTTCATCGGTGACCGTCTCGACGAGGGCGGCAACGACTACCCGGTCAAGGCCATGGGCGTGCCCTGCGTGGCGGTCGAGGGGTGGAAGGACACGGCGCTGTACCTGCGCGAGCTGCTCGCCCGGGACGTGTGGCCGGAGCCGGCGACGCTCGCCGAGGAGCACCTCTCGGCGAACCGGTGAGCGAGCACCGAACCGGTGAGCGAGCACCGAACCGGTGAACACGCGTACGGTGTGCACGGCCGCGTAAGCTGCGATGCGTATGCCCGCTGGTGGTCTGGGAGGTAGAGGGTGTCGCTGGATCCACAGTTGCTGGAGATCCTGGCCTGCCCGGACACGCACCATGCGCCGCTGACCTACGACGTCGATGCGCAGACCCTGACCTGCACCGAGTGCGGCCGGATCTTCCCGATCCGCGACGGCATCCCGGTGCTCCTCCTCGACGAGGCGGTGCGGCCGGCCGGTGGCGCCGACGACGGTGGCGCGGGTGAACGCGGCGGCGTCTCACAGCCCTCGGGTGCCGACGCATGAGACCGTTCGGCGGTGCCTGGCTGAGCGGCCACCGCGAGGTCGACGAGGCCCTGCTCAACGACACTGATCGGCTGATCGAGGCCGACCCGTCGGGGATGCTGCGCGCGCTCGCCTCGGCCGGGGCGCAGGTCCGGGAGTCCACGGCCCTGGCCGCCGAGGCCAACCTCGCCGCGCTCGCCGACGAGGGCCGCCCGCGGGCCGTCGTGGTCGCGGGCGTGGGTACGGCGGCGCGGACCTGCGACCTGCTGGAGACCGTCGCCGGCCCGCGCTGCCCGGTGCCGGTGCTGGCCCACCGCAGCGCGGGCGTGCCGGGCTGGGT
>JADGGF010000181.1 GCA_019690055.1 Micromonosporaceae bacterium | reverse complement strand
ACACACCGCCACGAGGGCTACTTTCCTTGTGGGGCGGGCGGGACTCGAACCCGCGACCGAGGGATTATGAGTCCCCTGCTCTAACCGGCTGAGCTACCGCCCCGGACCACGGTCAGCTTACCCAGGCCGGCACCCCGCCTTGCGACCGATTACCGCCCGCGAGCGGCCGGCTGGGGGGATTCGTACCGTATGTGCCTCAGCCCACCATGGCCCGCAGGGTGGCGGCGTCGACGGGACGGGCCTGCGCCAGGGCGTCGAGCGCGTCCGCCGTGCCAGTGACGTCGGCGGGCAGCAGGCTGGCGGTGCGCGACCAGCGGGGGAGCAGCCCGGCCCCGGTGACCGCCGCCAGCAGGCGCTCGCCGTCGACCCCGGCCGAGCGCAGGGCCGCGACCTCCCGGGGGTTCACGTCGGCGGTGGTGAGCGCGTTGCCGAGGTCGGTGCCGTAGGCGACCGGGCCGCCGCGGGCGACGAACCGACTCACGTTGTCCAGCGCCCGCGCGTAGTCGTCGCCGTAGTCGCCGCGGCCGTGGATGTCCAACGTGCCGATCCAGCCGACCCGGCCGACCATGGCGTCGAGCTCGGCGTCGCTCAGCCGGTGCGTCCACGGCGCGTGGGCGAACCAGTCGACCCCGGCTTCGACGGCCCGCATCGGCTGCCCGGCGCCCTCGACGTGGGCCACGACCACCAGGCCGTGCTCGTGGGCGCGGTCGACCACCGCGCGCAGCACGTCGTCGGGCAGCACCGGGCCGGCGTCGGCGTTGAGGGTGACCTTGATGACGGCCGCGCCGAGCCCGCGCTGGGCGTCGACCGCGGCAACCGCCTGCTCGGGCGTGGCGACCGGGGTGACCGAGCCGGGTGGGGCCCAGGCCCGGGTGCTCGGGTAGCCGCCGGGGGCGGTGAGGAAAGTGCCGGCCCACCGCACCTCCGGGGCCGGCGAGGGCGACGAGGCAACAACAGCGGACAGCGCCGGCGGATCCCAGCCAAGGTCGAGCAGGCGCGCCAGCGCCCCGGCGCCCCGGGTCGCGAAGTCGGACAGTCCGATGTGGACGTGGGCGTCGGTCACCGGCGGGAGCAGGGTGTCGTCGATCCGCCCGACCGGCTCGTCGGGCTCGGTCGGGACCACTGCGATGTGATCATCGTCGATGGATACCACAGCATCGTCGACCCAGCCCTCACCCGTCCAGGCCCGGATCACGCGAGCGTACGTCGTCATCGGTCGGCTCCCTCCGGCGCCGATGCTAGACCCACACCTGCAGCCGGCCGCACATGCCGCACCGCCACGGTGACGCCGCCGCCCGACGCCGGACGACCGGGTCGCGCAGGTGGCTGCCGTCCCCGGCGGCGAGGGCGGCGAGGTGGTCCGTGGTCGCCGCCGCCTGCGCCGCCGCGCCACCGCTGTTCCCACTCGGCCGTACGGCCGGCGACCAGCCGGGCCGCCGCGTCGTACAGGGCTCGCAGCGCGTCGGGACCGTCGGCGCGGACCCGATCCACAAGCGACAGATACCCCTCGATCGCCAGGTCGCGCCGGGCCCGGGCCGGCGCCGCGACCGCCGCCTCGCCGGCCGCCACGGTGGCAGCTTGGCCGCGCGGGCATAGGCCTCCGGGTCGGCAAGGACCTCGGGCGGGAAGGTGAACACCGCGTCGCCCGCCTCGGGGAGCCCCGCTTCCCCGGGGGCGACGGGCAGTATCGGTGTCGAAGAACGGCGCCGGACATACGGCGGCGAACGGCGTCGACCGGACGAACCAGCGCGGGCCGATCGCCCCGTCGGCACCGCCCCGAGTGAGCCGGCCGTCGCCGGCGTTGGCCGGCCAGTCGACCATCACCAGGGTGGAGGAGCGGCCGTGTCCATCATGGACGCCGGTGAACGCGAGCCAGGGCGCCCGCACGCCCATGAGTTCGTCACCGCCGGTTGTGCCGGGAATCCGGACGACCCCACCGGTGAACGACCGCGGGCCGCGCCAGAACAGCCCGCCGTATCCGGCGTTGGGCCGCCCCCGGGTCGTCGGGCTGCCGATGGAGATCGTGGCGTCGCTCACGTTGGTGAACCGGGCGTCGAACACGTACCGCAGGAGCGGCGCCGATCCATAGTGGACTGTGACCGCCGCTCCGCGTCGGTCACCGCTGGCTCGCTCATGCCAAGGCCATCCGGGGAGCGGGGACGACGGTCGGCCACGGGGCGCCGGCGCCCTCCATTCGTTCGTAGAACGGGGATCCCGGCACGACCTCGCCCCGCCGCACGGGGCGACCCGTGAACGCCGACGCGTAGATGGCGGTGACCAGCTCCATCGTCAGCCGGACGTCGGCCGGGGTGACCGGCGGCGGCTTGCCCGCCTCCAGCGCGTCGAGCACGTGGGTGAACTGCGCGGTGTGGCCGCTGGGGACACCGGTGAGCCGGGACGTCCACAGTGCACGGACGCGCTCCTCGTGGCCGGGGGCGCCGGTGACCGTCCAGTCGGCGTCGTCGTACCCGTAGAGGTGGGCGAGCTCGACCGTCGCGTCGGTGAAGTCGAAGCGCAGGTAGCTGGTCTGGCGCGGTGAGACCAGGCTGTTGACCACGGTTGCCACCGCCCCGCTGTCGAAGGTGACGATGGCGCACGAGAGGTCCTCGGTCGCGGTCGGCTTCGCCTGCCGGGCCGCGACCGCGACCACCTCCCGCCACGGCCCGAGGATGGCGAGCATCAGGTCCATCTGGTGGATGCCGTGGCCCAGGGTCGGCCCGCCGCCCTCGGTCTCCCAGCGGCCGCGCCACGAGGCCGCGAAGTACTCGTCCGGCCGGTACCACAGCGTGTCGCAGACCGCGGTGGTCGGCGTCCCGAACGCGCCCTCGCGGCGCAGCGCGGCCAGCGCGAGGCCACCACTGCCGAAGCGGTGCTGGAAGATGGTCGCGAAGTGCGGTCCGGCGGCTTCGGTGCGCGCCGCGATGCGGTCCAGCTCGGCCAGGCTCAGCGCCGGCGGCTTCTCGCAGACCACGGTGACCCCGTGGTCGAGGCAGGCGATCGCCTGCTGGGCGTGCACGCCCGGCGGGGTGCACAGGTCGACGATGTCCGGTGGGCCGGCGGCGAACAGCTCAGCGAGGTCGCGGTGCAGCCGGGGTACCTCGAAGCGGGTCCCGAACTCGGCGAGCCGATCTTCGTCGATGTCGACCGCGGCCACGATGCGCACCCGGCCGGCGAGCGCGGCCAGGGACTGAGCATGGTAGGCGGCGATTCCGCCCGTGCCGACGATCGCGACGTCAAACGTTTGCACGGGCCGACCCTCTCCTCCGCATGAGCCGTGACATCGGGGCAGGTCACGGTCCCGTGGCGACCGTAGCCACGCCGGGTCGGCTGGTCAACCAGTGACGGCCATGTGTACGGCTCTGCTCCGCCACAAGCAGCACGAGTGCCCGTTCGCCGCCGACATTCGTGACCTTGGAAGATTGACCCCCCTATAGGGGGTACAGGATTCCAAGATTCGCGATCTGGAGGTCACGGCGGCCCAACCACCACGGCGCAAGCGGCAGCGTTACGCAGTCGTGACCAATTGGTTTCTTGACGAACGAAACTAATAGGTCCGATAGTCGTTCGCGTGACCCCTCGCCCCCGGCGACCCCGTGACCCGGACGTCCCGACGCTGCCGGCCGATCCGACGGCCGCGAGCGTGTTCATCGCGGTGCTGACCCGGGGGCCGATCGCCCGCAACGAGATCGCGCAGGTCCTCGGGCTCTCCCCGGCCACGGTGTCCAAGGCTGTCCGCCCCCTGCTCGAGACGGGCTACCTGGTCGAGTCAGACCCGGCGGCCCAGCCCGGCATGGGCGGGGCGCCCCCCCCCCCCGGCCGGCCCGTGGTGCCCTTTCGGGTCGTCGCCGACCGCGAGTTCGTGCTCGGTATCAAGCTGGCCGGCACCCACGCCGTCGGGGTGGCCGTGGACCTGCTCGCCAACGTCCGGGCCTCCCGCCGGGTGGCGTTGCCCAGCCACGCGGTCGACGCCGTGGTGCAGACGCTGGCCACGCTCGCCGAGGGCCTCAGCGCGGACCTCGGCGGTGGCCCGGTCACCCGGCTCGGTGTCGGGGTGGGCGGCCACGTCGATGCCCGTCGCGGGTTCGTGCGCTACGCGCCCTTCCTCGAATGGCGCGACGTCCCGCTCGCCGAGCTGCTCGCCAAGCGGTTGGACCTGCCCGTCGTGGTGGAGAACGACGTCAATTCGTTGACCGTGGCCGAGCAGTGGTTCGGGGCGGGGCTCGACGTGCCGTCCTTCGCCGTGGTGACCATCGGGGCCGGCGTCGGCTGTGGCTTCGTGGTGGACGGCTCACTCGTGCACGGGGCGCACGGGCTGGCCGGGGAGCTGGGCCACGTACCGATCGTCCACGATGGACCCCGCTGCCTGTGCGGCAACACCGGCTGCGTCGAGGCGCTCGCCTCCGACGAGGCCATCCTGACCCGGGTCCGCCAGGCAACGGGCCGGCCCGACCTCGACCTGCGGGCGGCGGTCCGGCTCGCCCGCGAGGGCGACCCCGCCGCCACCGCCGCGTTCACGACCGCCGGCGACGCCCTCGGCCGGGCGCTGGCGGTGGTCGCGAACCTTCTCAATCCCCATCGGATCGTGCTGTCCGGCGAAGGGCTCGCCGCCAGCGACCTGTTCGAGCAGACCGCGCGGGAGTCGTTCGCCCGGCACGCGTTCGGCCAGGCCGTCGAGTGTGAGCTCGTCACCCGCCCGTTGCCCGACGACACCTGGGCGCGGGGGGCGGCGGCGGTCGCGATCTCGCACCTGTTTACCGGTCCGATCCCGGGTGTCCCGATGCGGTAGCGCGCACCGGGACACGTACGCCGCCGTCCCACAGCGGCGCCCCACCCACACACCAGAAGGAGCAGAGCACCGTGAACAGCGTACCCAGGCGGCGCGGCCGATTGGTCAGCGCATCGCTCGCCGTGGTTACCTCACTGGCCCTGGTCGGCTGCGCCGGCGAGGAGCCCTCGTCCACCGACGGCGAGCTGACCGGCACCATCACGTTCTGGCACGCCTACGGCGCGGACTCGAAGGAGATCGAGACGCTGCGCAACGTGATCATTCCCGGCTTCGAGGCCAAGCATCCGGGCACCGACGTCCAGGATGTCGCCGTGCCGTACGACCAGCTCCACCAGAAGATGATTACCGCGGCGGCCGGGGGTGACCTGCCCGACGTCATGCGGGCCGACATCATCTGGGTGCCGGAGGCGGCCAAGCTCGGCCTGCTCGAGCGGCTCGACACCGAGATGCCCGACTTCGCGGCGCTGGCCGCGAAGGTCTTCCCGGGCACGCTGGAGACGAACAAGTACCAGGACGGCTACTACGGCCTGCCGCTGGACACCAACACCCGGATCCTGATGTACAACGCCGACGCGTTGGCCGCGGCCGGGGTGAGCGCGCCGCCCGCCACGTTCGACGAGTTGCGCGACCTGGCGGACAAGCTGACCGGCAAAGACATCTACGCGTTCGCCGACAACGGCCTGTCCGGGTGGAACGTGCTGCCCTGGATCTGGTCGGCCGGCGGCGACATCACCGACCCGACCTACACCAAGGCCACCGGCTACCTCAACAGCCCGGAGTCGGTCGCCGGGGTGACGCTGCTGTTCGATCTGTTCCAGGCCAGCCAGATGCCGAACATCGTGCTCGGCGGCACCGGGGGAGTGCCCACATCGGACGGTCTGGCCACCGGCAAGTACGCCACCATCCTGGATGGACCGTGGATGTACCCGATCTTCGAGGCGTCGCACCCCGACTTCGAGCTGCAGGTGGGTCAGGTCCCCGCGGGCCCGGGTGGCAGCGTGAGCGTGGTCGGCGGCGAGGACGTCGTCGTGTTCCGCGGCTCGCGGAACAAGGCGCTGGCCCTGGAGTTCACCCGGTACCTGCTGTCGGAGGAAGCCCAGCTCGAGTTCGCCAAGATCGGCCAGATGTCGGTGCTGCGCGACCTCGACGTGGTTTCGGTCAACCCGACCTACCGTCCGTTCGTGGAGCAGCTGCGGACCGCCAAGCCCCGCCCGCCGGTTCCGGCCTGGCCGAAGATCGACGACCTGCTGCAGCGGCGGTTGCAGGCCGCGTTCCGGGGCGAGATGAGCGTGCAGGAGGCGCTCGACGCGGCGGCCGAGGAGATCGATGCACTGCTGGCCCAGGGCTGAGCGTGGCCCGATGACCCCCGGCGTACGGTCCCGTGTGGACGCCGTCGCACCGACCGTACGCCCGGTCGCGGAGATGCGAGCATGACCGCCGTACCCACCGTGGGGGCCCCCGCCGCCCGCGCCCCGGGGGCCCCCGGGCGGCCGGGGGGGGGGCCCCCACCCCGCTCACTCGGACCACGGCCGCTTCGGCGGATCCGCTGGCCGTACGGCTCCGGCCGCCGGCCTCGCGCCCGAACCCTGGTCGCCTACGCCTTCCTCGCCCCGGCGTTCGCGATGTTCCTGATCGTCATGCTGGTCCCGATCGGGAAGGCGATCCAGGTCAGCTTCTACGACTGGCTGCCGTTCCCGGGTGCGGAGAACACCTGGGTCGGCCTGAACAACTACCAGCGGGCGCTGGGCGATCCGCAGTTTCGGCTGAGCGTGGTCAATGCGGTCGTCTACATGCTGGTCACCGTGCCGGGCCAGATCGTGCTCGGCCTCGGCGTCGCCCTGCTGCTGCAGAACCGGTTGCCCGGCCGCATGGTGTTCCGGGTGCTGTTCTACCTGCCCGTGGTGACGAGCTGGGTCGTGGTCTCGCTGCTGTTCCGCTACCTGTTCGCCACCGACGGCGGCTTCATCAACTGGGTGCTGGTCGAGGGGATCGGCCTGGTGGACGAGCCGGTCGGCTGGCTCGACTCCCGATGGACCGCCATCGCCGCACTCTGCGTGCTCGGCATCTGGAAGGGCATCGGCTGGACGGCGATCATCCTGCTCGCCGGGCTGACCGGGGTGCCCCGGGAGTTGCACGAGGCAGCGGCGGTCGACGGGGCCGGCTACCTGCGGCGGGTCTGGCACGTGACCCTGCCCGCGCTGCGCCGGACGCTGGTGTTCGTCAGCGTGATGCTGGTCATCGGCAGCTTCAACGTCTTCATCTCGGTGCTGCTCATGACGCAGGGCGGACCGGCCGGCCAGACCGAGGTGCCGCTCACCTACACGTATCGGCAGACGTTCAACTTCCTGGAGTTCGGGTACGGCTCGGCGGTCGCCGTCCTCATGACCGTCGTCGTGTTGATCCTCTCCATTGGACAGATGATGCTGGCGAACCGGGCGGAGCGTGGGGAATGACCATCGACACGCCACGGCTGCGGCGCACCCGGACCGCGGCCCGTTTCGTGACCCTCGTCGTCGGCGCGCTCGTCATGATCGTGCCGTTCCTCTACATGCTCGCCACGTCGTTCAAGCCGAACGCGCTCGCCTTCGAGTGGCCGCCGAGGTTCATCCCGGACGCGCCGACCATCGCCAACTATGTGGAGGCCTGGTCGGCCAACAACTTTGCCCGCTACTTCCTCAATTCGGCGATGGTCGCCTGCGTGACCACCGCGGCGACCACGCTGCTGGCGGCGATGGCGGCCTACGCGTTCGCCCGGTTCCGGTTCCCCGGCCGGACCCTGCTGTTCTGGACGATGATGCTGGGCCTCATGGTGCCGGGCGTCGTCATCCTCATACCGCAGTTTCTGGTGGCCCGTACGCTGGCGCTGACCGACTCGCTGTCGGGCCTGGTCTTCTTCTACGTCGGCGCCGGCATGGCGTTCAACACGTTTCTGCTGCGTGGGTTCTTCGAGCGGATGCCGCGCGAGCTGGACGAGGCCATGGACATGGACGGCGCCGGCCCGATCCGCCGGTTCCTCGCGCTGTACCTGCCACTGTCGCGACCGGCGCTGGCCACGGCGGCCATCTTCGCCTTCCTCGGTGCCTGGGACGAGTACACATGGGCATTGACTACCATCAACGATCCCGACAAGTACACGCTGCCGCTGGCGATCGCCCAGTACCAGGGTCAGCACGCGACCGCCTGGGGACTGGTCTTCGCCGCCTCGATCATCGGGATGCTGCCGGTGATCGCGGTGTTCCTGCTCGGCCAGCGCCACGTCGTCGCCGGACTGCAGACCGGCGCGGTCAAGGCCTAGCCCTCGCCCCTACCCGCGTATCCCACCCAGCCCCTATTCGCGTTGATCTAGGGCTTGGAGTGGTGGATGGAGATCGACTGACCACCCTTAGCCCTAGATC
>JADGGF010000180.1 GCA_019690055.1 Micromonosporaceae bacterium | reverse complement strand
TGGGCTGTGATAGGGGTATAATAGACAGGTTCCCGTACCTGACGCTGCTGACGGTCCTGCCGCTGGTCGGCGCCGTCGTCGTGGCCCTGCTGCCGAAGACGGCGACCGCGGTGGCCAGGGTGGTGGCGCTGGCCTTCACGCTGGCCGAGCTCGGACTGGGCGTGGCGACCTGGCTCGCCTACGACATCGGCGGGGCCCGGCTGCAGCTGCGCGAGTCGTACCCGTGGATCCCCACCTGGGACGCCCGGTTCACCTTCGCGGTGGACGGCATCGCCCTGGTGATGATCGCCCTCATCGTGGTCTTCGTGCCATTGGTGGTCATCTACTCGTGGCAGGAGACCTCGGCCGAGACCGGGCAGCCGGCCAAGCGTTCCGCGAAGGCCTACCTGGCCCTGCTGCTCGCCCTCGAGTCCACGATGGTGGGTGTCTTCGCCGCCGCCGACGTGTTCCTCTTCTACGTCTTCTTCGAGGTCATGCTCGTGCCGATGTACTTCCTCATCGGCTCGTTCGGGGGCGTGCGCCGGCAGTACGCCGCGGTGAAGTTCTTCCTCTACTCGCTGGTCGGCGGCCTGTTCATGCTCGCCGCGGTCATCGGTCTGTGGGTGCTCGGCGGGCACACGTTCGACTGGGCCGCGCTGACCGACGCGCAGCTGTCGCCCACCGCCGAACGCTGGCTGTTCCTCGGCTTCTTCGTGGCGTTCGCCGTCAAGGCGCCGTTCTTCCCGTTCCACACGTGGCTGCCCGACGCCGGTGGGGCGGCGCCTGCGGGGGCGGCGGCGCTGCTGGTGGGTGTGCTGGACAAGGTCGGGACGTTCGGCATCCTCCGCTACTGCCTGCCGCTGTTCCCGGAGGCGTCCGTCTACTTTGCCCCGTGGGCCATCGCGCTCGCCCTGATCGGCATCATCTACGCCGCGCTGCTCGCGGTCGGGCAGAACGACCTCAAGCGCCTGGTCGCGTACACCTCCGTCGCGCACTTCGGGTTCATCGGCGTCGGGATCTTCGCCTTCACCACCCAGGCCGGGTCGGGTGCGGTGCTCTACATGGTCAACCACGGCCTGGCGACTGGCCTGCTCTTCCTGGTCGTCGGCATGCTGGTGGCGCGGCGCGGCTCCGCCCTGGTGACCGACTTCGGGGGTGCGGGCAAGCTGCTGCCGGTCCTGGCCGGGGTGCTGCTCTTCGCCGGCCTCGCCTCGCTCGCGCTGCCCGGCACCGCGCCGTTCGCCAGTGAGTTCCTGGTGCTGCTGGGCACCTACACGACCAACCGGCCGGTGGCGGTGGTGGCGACGCTCGGCATCATCCTCGCCGCGGCGTACGTGCTGTGGATGGTGCAGCGGACCACGCAGGGCCGGCTCAACCCGGCGCTGTCCGACGTACCGTCCATGCGCAAAGACATTTCTCTCCGTGAGTCCATTGTGGTCGCTCCGCTGGTCGCGCTGATCGTGCTGTTCGGCTTCTACCCCAAGCCGCTGCTCGACGTGATCAACCCGGCGGTCGCCGCGACCCTGCAGGACGTCGGCCGGTCCGACCCGGCGCCCGAGGCCCAGGAGGCACAACCATGACCACCGCCGTCGACGTGCTGGCGCAGGAGTTGCAGATCAGGCTCCCGGCGCTGGACTACCTGGCCATGGGCCCGATGCTCGTCCTGTTCGGCGGGGCGTGCCTCGGGGTCCTGGTCGAGGCGTTCGCGACCCGCCGCAGCCGTCCGTTCCTGCAGTTCTGGCTCTCGCTGATCGCGTTGGTCGCCGCTCTGGTGACCGTGGTGCGGGCGGCCAACAACAGCCCGCAGGCCTTCACCGCCGACACCGCGATCGCGGTCGACGGCCCCGCCCTGTTCCTGCAGGGCACGGTCATCGTGCTCGGCATGGTCGCGTTGCTGCTCATGGGTGAGCGCCGCATCGACAAGGGCGGACCGTTCGTGGCCCGGGCCTCGGTCCCGGTCGGCGGCGAGGCCGACCGCCGGCAGGCCCGCGAGTCGGGGTCGACCGAGGTCTTCCCGCTGACGCTGTTCGCGCTCGGTGGGATGACGCTCTTCGTCGCGGCCAACGACCTGCTCACCATGTTCGTGGCGCTGGAGGTCTTCTCGCTGCCGCTCTACCTGCTCTGCGCGCTGGCCCGCCGGCGTCGTCTGATCAGCCAGGAGGCGGCGCTCAAGTACTTCCTGCTGGGGGCGTTCGCGTCGGCGTTCTTCGTCTTCGGCACCGCGCTGCTGTACGGCTTCGCCGGTACGCTCCGCCTCGGTGGTATCCACACCGCCGCGCTCGGCTCCACCGCGAACCCGCTGCTGCTCTTCGGTGGTATCGCGCTCATCGCCGTGGCGCTGCTGTTCAAGGTCGCCGCGGTCCCGTTCCACGTCTGGACGCCGGACGTCTACCAGGGCGCGCCCACGCCGGTCACGGCGTTCATGGCGGCCTGCACCAAGGCCGCCGCGATCGGCGCCCTGCTGCGCGTGCTGTACGTGGCCCTGGACCGGGTGCGCTGGGACATCGAGCCGGTGATCGGGGCGGTGGCGATCCTCACCATGCTGGTGGGGGCCGTGTTGGCGGTGACCCAGACCGACATCAAGCGGCTGCTGGCCTACTCGTCGATCGCCAACGCCGGCTACCTGCTGGTGGGCGCGCTCGCCTTCTCGCGCGAGGGTGTCTCGTCGTCGCTGTTCTACCTGGCCGCCTACGGGTTCACGGTGGTGGCCGCCTTCGCGGTCGTGGCGTTGGTGCGTGACGAGGACGGCGAGGCGACGCACCTGCGCCGGTGGGCCGGGCTCGGCCGCCGTTCGCCGGTGGTCGCGGGCCTGTTCACGTTCCTCCTGCTGGCCTTCGCCGGGATCCCGCTCACCAGCGGCTTCACCAGTAAGTTCGCGGTCTTCAGCGCGGCGCTGGGAACCAGCGGTCAGTGGCAGGTCGCGATGGTGATTGCCGGCGTGGTCACGAGCATGGTCCTCGCGTTCCCGTACCTGCGGGTCGTGGTCATGATGTGGCTGTCCGAGCCGGTGGAGAACGGCCCGATGGTCGCCAACGCCGGCACGCTGACCTGGACCGCGCTGTGGGTCGGCGCCTTCGCCACGCTGGTGCTGGGGGTCTACCCGGCGCCGGTGCTGGACCTGGCGCACAAAGCGGCCGAGTTCCTCCAGTGAGTCGGGCTGTCACCCTCCGTCACGGTCGACGCGACGCGTGCCCGGCGCCGGGCGGGGTGTGCGGCTTTGAGCGGCGCGGGTATGTCATCGTGGGTGCGTGGTGAAGAACGCGACCGCGGCGATGTTCGCCGACCCGCACGCCACGCGGCCGGGCGGCGGGGGGCCCGCAGTCACGTTCGGTGACGCCGCACTCGCTGGTGACCCGGCGCTCGAGGCGGCCGTGCGGGGCATCGTCGAGCGGGTCGAGGTACTCCTGCGGGAGGCGGTGGACTCCGCCGACCCCGTGCTGAACGAGACCGCGCGGCACCTGGTCGACGCCGGAGGGAAGCGGTTCCGGCCGCTGCTGACCGCCCTGGTGGCCCAGCTCGGCGGCCAGGCCACCGGTGACGAGGTGGTGCTCGCCGGCGCGGTCGTGGAGCTGACTCACCTCGCCACGCTCTACCACGACGACGTGATGGACGAGGCACCCGTGCGGCGGGGAGCACCCTCGGCCAACGCCCGCTGGGGCAACGCGGTGGCGATCCTCACCGGGGACTACCTCTTCGCCCGGGCCGCCGACCTCGCCGCGCGGCTCGGCCCCGAGGCGGTGCGGATCCAGGCCGACACCTTCGTCCGGTTGGTGCAGGGGCAGATCGCCGAGACCGTGGGCCCGCGGGGTATGGACCCGGTGGAGCACTACCTGCGGGTGATCGCCGACAAGACCGGGTCGTTGATCGGCACCTGTGCCCGGTTCGGGGGTATGTTCGGCGGCCTCGATCCGTCGACCGTGGAGGTCGCCAGCGCGTACGGGGAGACGGTCGGGATCGCGTTCCAGCTCTCCGACGACCTGCTCGACATCGCCTCGGCCGCGACCGAGTCCGGCAAGACGCCCGGCACCGACCTGCGGGAGGGCGTGCCGACGCTACCGGTGCTCTACGCCCTCGCCGACGACGCCACCGACCCCAACTCCCTGCGGCTGCGGGAGATCCTGGCCCAGGGCCCGCTCAGCGACGATGCACTGGTCGCCGAGGCCCTGGAGCTGCTGCGCGACTCGGCCGGGCTCAAGCGGGCCCGGGAGACCGTCCGTGGCTACGCCGAGCGTGCCCGCACCCACCTGGCCGAGCTGCCCGACGGCAGTGCCCGGCGAGCGCTCGAGTCCCTCGCCGACGTCATCGCCGACCGCACGGCATGAATTTCTGCCAGAGAGTCGGCCTCGGGCCGCGTGGCCTGGACTAAGGAGCCGAGGTCGGCCAACGACCGAGGCGACGAGGGAAGGCCACGCATCAAGGGCCCGAGGCCCGTGCGCGCGCCAGCGAGCACCAGAATTACGGCGACCACCAGGCGATGGTGGTGTGGTTGCGGGTTTGTAGTTCGATGCGGTCGATCTGGTCCGGCGAGTAGCGGGTGATCGCGCTGACCTCGACCGGCTGGCCGCCGGTGGCGACCCAGCTGCCGATCGACTCCGCTTCCTCCTCGCGTGGATAGACAATCAGCAATATCTGCCATGTGTGGTCGGACTGGTCGTGGTAGAGGCACCGGACCGACACCATGGTTCCGCTCGACTGCTCCTGGATGCCGATCTCCGCGTCGACCCGGACGGTGTTGTCGCCGACCGACATCGGCCGGTACGTCAGCGGGGCCGGGCCGGCGGGCAGGGCGAGTTTGACGCCGATGCCCACGACGAGGGCCAGGGCCACCGCGGCGACCACCCCGGCCACGGTGGTGAGCAGGCGCCGGCGCCGCGCGGCGGCCCGCTGGGCCCGCACGGCGGCGAGCACCCGCGGCAGCAGGGTCGGCGGTGCCGTGACCGAGCGTTGGGCCGTCTGGGGGTCGAGCCGGCCGAGCAGCCCGGGCAGCACGGCGAGTTGGGCGATCGCGTCCCGGCACGGTGGGCAGGTGGCGAGGTGGCGCTCGTACTCCGCCCGTTCGGCCGGCGACAGGGCGCCGAGGATGTAGGCGCCATCGTCCAGTTCGTATGGACAGGGGCCGGGAGCGTACGGGCCCGGCGACGCTGGCGGCCCCGGCGGCTGGGACCTCATCGCGTCACCCCCATCTCGTCCAGCACCAGTCGCAGCGCGCGGACCGCGTAGTGGGTCCGCGACTTCACGGTGCCCGGGGGGATGCCCAGTACCGCCGCCGCTTCGGCCACCGACCGTCCCCGGTAGAAGCACTCGATGAGCACCTCCCGGTGCGAGGGGGACAGCCGGTCCAGCGCCTCCGCAATTGTCCAGGCCTCGACCGCCCGGTCGGTCTCGGACAGCTCCGGTCGGGGCTCCGGGATGCTGTCGGTGACCACCTCGCCGACCCGGGCTTCCCGCCGGCGCCAGGCGTCGATGGCGAGCCGCCGGGCCGTGGTGAACAGCCAGGCCCGCGTCGAGCCGCGTTCCGGGTCCAGGGCCTCCGGATGCCGCCAGGCTCGCAGCAGGGTCTCCTGCACCAGGTCCTCCGCCCGTTGCCGGTCGCCGTCGCACAGGCGCAGCGCGTGGGTGAACAGCGCGTCGCCGTGCTCGGCCTGCAACGCGCGGATCAGGTCCTCGTCGTCCGTCACGGTCGGGTCGCGTCCGTCGTCAGAGCCAGGTGCGTCGTAGCCGGGTGCGTCGGGGCCGGGTCCTTGCGGCGAGCGTGCACGTTGCGGTCCACGGACCGGGACGCCGGGTGGTTCAGGCCGCACGACCCGCAGTGGCGCCGGCTGCCGTTCACAGCGCCGGGGTGGACGGCGGGAGCCGCGCGGCGACAGCGCGCGCGGTGGCCCGCAGGTGCTCGCGGATCTCGGCCGGGGACTCGGTGAGGTGGTCGGCCGGCATGGCACAGCCGACGACGAGGCGTCGCTCGGGGTCGCGGTCGGCCTGCACCAGGACTGCCGCGCACGCCACCCCCTCGCGGAATTGCGACACCTCGGTCTGCATGCCGCGCTGGTCGCCGGCGCTGATGTCGGCCTCCAACGCCTCCGGATCGGTCAGCGTGTGGGGTGTGTAGGCGCGCATGCCCTGGTCCTTGAGGTAGCGCAGGCGCTGGTCGTGGGTCAGGGTGGCCAGCAGCGCCTTGCCCACGGCCGTGGCGTGCGGGCCGTCGTCAAACCCGGGCAGCAGGTCATCGAGGTGGGGTGAGCGTTGCCCCACGACGGCGGTGGTGATCACGGGCTGCCCGCCCCGGAAGCTGCCCAGGAAGTGGCTGTACCCGATGTCGGCGGCGGCCTTCCGCAGCACGGCCAGGACCGGGTCGGGGGCGCGGAACGCGGCGACCAGTTCGCGGAAGCGGTCGGCGACCTCCAAGCCGACCGTATAGGTGCCGTCGTCGCGGCGGGTCACGTAGCCCTCGTAGGCGAGGGTGCGGATCAGGTGATAGGTGGTCGCCGTCGTGAGCTCGCACCGGCGGGCGATCTGCTTGACCGTCAGGCCGCGCGCGCTCTGGCCGACGGCCTCCAGCACGCGCAGGGCGCGCGACACACTGCGGATGAGGTCGGAGGGCTCCTCGTTCGGGTGCCGCACCACCATGGTCTCGACACCCCCTCCGGCCAGGACGTCTTTTTACTCAACCCCAGCCGCGACGTTGCGTCAACGGGAGCGTTACCCGGGGTTCATCGCGCAGCGGGCCGGCGCTGGACCCGGGGGCTACCGGCCGGTGGGAACCGGGGCGGGCGTCGGGGTGGTTCGCGTCGCGCGGGCACCGGCCCGTACGCGGCGGATGCCGTCACCGGTGAAGATGGCCAGGGCCAGCCAGACCAGGCCGAAGCCGAGCAGCCGGGCCGGTGGCATGGGTTCGTGGAAGATCAGCACACCGCAGGCGAACTGCAGGGTCGGGGCGAGGTACTGGATGAGACCGATCGCCGTCAGCGGGATCCGGTTCGCGGCCCCGGCGAACAGCAGCAGGGGAACGGCGGTCACCACTCCCGACGCGAGGAGCAGGGCCGTGTGCGCGCCGGAGACCGTTCCGAAGGTGGACCGACCAGTCAGCGCGAGCGCGGCCAGGTAGCCGGCGGCCGGGAGGACCAGCAGGCCGGACTCGAGCGCAAGGCCCTGCGCGGCCGGCACCTGCAGGCGCTTCTTGACCAGCCCGTAGAGACCGAACGTGCCGGCCAGCGCCAGCGCCACCACGGGGATGTGTCCATAGTCGACGGTCAGCACGCCGACCGCGACGGCGCCGAACCCGATGGCCACCCACTGGGCCGCGCGCAACCGCTCGCGGAGCACGAGGACGCCGAGCAGCACGGTGACCAGGGGGTTGATGAAGTAGCCGAGCGAGGTCTCCACCACCCGCTCCGCGTTGACACCATAGATGTAAATGCCCCAGTTGAAAGCGATCAGGACGGCGGCCAGGCTGATCCTGAGCAGGGTCCGCGGCCGCAAAAGCGTGCGCAGCGTCCGCCATGAGCGCAGCACGGCGATGATGCCGAACACGAAGACCGCCGACCACACGATGCGGTGCGCGAGGATCTCTACGGCGGTCGACGGCAGCAGCAGGCGCCAGTAGAGCGGGAACAACCCCCACAGCAGATAGGCGCTGACCGCGTACACATAGCCGGCACGATGGGCAGCCACCGTGCCACCGTAAGGCCTCGACGCCGACGACGGTCCTTAGTTGTCGGCGACGTCACGTGTCGGGTAGGCGGTAATGCCACGCCGGTCGATCTCCATCCAGAAGGACGGCCGGGCGAGCTCCTGGAACCCCGCCTTCCGATAGACCTCGTGGGCGTTGGCCGTGGCGAGCACGACACGAGGCACGCCCCGCTCGGTCAGGTCGGCCACGATGCTGTGGGCCAACCACGTGCCCAGCCCCCGTCCACGCGCGGCCCGGTCGACGTAGACGTCGCACACCCAGGCGAATGTGGCGCCGTCGGTGACCGCGCGGGCGAACCCGACCTGCTGGCCGTCCGGGTCGTAGACGCCGTAGCACGTCGAGTTGGCCACGGCCGTCGCGAGGGTCGCCTCGGATCGACCCAGGGCCCAGTACGCATCCGTGGACAACCAGTGGTGCACCCGGCCGAGGTCCAACCGGTCGGGGGAGGTGTCGATCTCGTGTCCATCCTCGCGGCGCAGCAGCATGCCGCGACCCTAGCCGCCGCGCCCGACCCCGCGGTGAGGGGCCGGGGCGTACGGTCCGCGGCGGCCGGGTCGCCGGATGTTCGGCGGTCGGTCGGGCTGCGCCGGGAGGCGTCAGCCTCCGTACGGGCCGGACCCGTACTGCTGGCCGGACCCGTACTGCTGCCCGGTTCCGTACTGCTGGCTGGAGCCGTATTGCTGGCTGGAGCCGTA
>JADGGF010000179.1 GCA_019690055.1 Micromonosporaceae bacterium | reverse complement strand
CCCGAGGGGTTCGGCCACAGGGGCTGCCCGAGCATGAGCGGGGCCACCGCTAGGGTGGGGGACGCGCGGGGTGGATGGCGAATGGCGCGGGCCAGGAGTGCCAGCAGCGCGCCGGAGAAGAGCACCAGCAGCTCGTTGACGCCAACCGCGTAGGCCACCAGCGCGGCGAGCGCCAACCCGGCGAACCAGACGCCACGGATGACCACCCGAGCCAGGCCGACCAGGGCGTGGACGATGATCGCGATGACGACCGGCACGATGCCGTACAGGAGCCCGGCCACGGCGGGCGTGTTTCCATAGTGGACGTACGCCCAGGCGAGCCCCGTCACGATCAGCGCGGCCGGCAGGATGAAGCAGACGCCGGCCGCCACCAGCCCGCGCCAGCGCGCCCGGTCGAAGCCGAGGTGGATGGCCAGCTCTGTCGAGTTCGGACCGGGGATCAGGTTCGTCGCGCCGATCAGGTCCACGAACCGCTCGTCCGATACCCAGCCGCGGCGGTGGACCAGCTCGTGGCGCATCATCGCCGTGTGGGCGGCCGGTCCGCCGAACGCGACCAACCCGAGCCGGAGGAACAGCCAGGCCACCTCCCATGCGGAGCTGCGGCCCTTATTCTGAAAGTGTCGATGCGTCACTGTCTGTTCACCTCGGGTACACCGGATCGGTGACCGTCGCGTCGAGGACCGGAACGCCTGCCCCGCCGCTGCTAGCGTCGAGCCGGGCTGCCGCTCGACCGCGCGGCGCCAGCATAGAGGAGGTCCCGGCTCAGCGGGGTTCCGGCTTGGAGGGTCCCGGCTTGGAGGAGGGGTCCCAGCCTGGAGGGCTCCCGGCATAGAGGAGGTTGCCGTGCCGACGGGACCTTCGGCTCTGATGGCGGGCCGGCCGATCGGACAGCGTGGAGGGTGGCGGCTGGCCGACACGGTGGCCGGGCCAGGCTACGAGGAGGTTTCGATGCGTGCACTTGTCTATCACGGGCCGGGCCGGAAGTCCTGGGATGAAGTGCCGGATCCGGTCGTGCGGGACGACACCGACGCGATCGTGCAGGTGAATGCGGTCACGATCTGCGGTACGGATCTGCACATCCTGGCCGGCGACGTACCAGCTGTCACCGACGGTCGGATTCTCGGTCACGAGGCGGTCGGCACGGTGGTCGATGTCGGTTCGGGCGTCAAGACGTTGCGGCCGGGCCAGCGGGTGCTGGTGTCCTGCATCACCGCCTGCGGCCGGTGCCGGTACTGCCGGCAGGTTCGGTACGGTCAGTGCCTCGGTGGGGGCGGGTGGATACTCGGGCACCGCATCGACGGTACGCAGGCGGAGTACGTCCGGGTACCGTTCGCGGACAACTCGGCGTACGTCATCCCCGATGGCGTCAGCGACGAACAGATCCTCATGCTCGCCGACATCCTGCCCACGGGTTACGAGGTCGGCGTCCTCAACGGCGGGGTCCGCCCCGCCGACACGGTGGCGATTGTCGGCGCCGGGCCGATCGGGCTGGCCACGGTCATGACGGCCAGGCTCTTCACCCCCAGTCACATCATCGCCATCGATGTCGCGCCGAGCCGGCTCGACGCGGCCAAGCAGTTCGGCGCGGACATTACGCTGAACAGCCTGCAGGAGGACCCGGTCGCCCGGGTCATGGCGGTGACCGACGGGCTCGGGGTGGACGTGGCGGTCGAGGCGGTCGGCCTCCCCGAGACCTTCGAGCTGTGCACCCGGCTCGTGCGCCCGGGAGGGCGGGTCGCGAATGTCGGAGTGCACGGCAAGCCGGCCACACTCCACCTCGAGGACCTGTGGATCCGGGACATCACCATCACGACGGGCTTGGTCGACACCTACTCGACGCCGTCGCTCCTCGCTCTCGTGGCGGCCGGCCAGCTCGACACGAGCCGGCTCGTCACCCACCGCTTCGCGCTCGGGGAGTTCATGGACGCCTACGACGTTTTCGCCCATCCGGGTGACACGGGTGCGCTCAAGGTGGTGCTCACCCGCTGACCACAACTGTCCATTCAGGACAGAGCGCGACTCCCGACCATCGGGAGCGCGCGTTGGTGGCGAGCCGGCCTCAGCACGCTCGGCCCCCGGGGCCGGGCGGGTGCGGCAGAATCAAAGGGTGACCTCGTCGCACCCGGCCCCCGGCGCCGTCTTCCTGTACGACGGCGACTGCGGCTTCTGCACGCGGTGCGCGCAGTTCCTGCGCCGCCGCGTACGCCCGCCCGTCCAAATCGTGGCGTGGCAGGCGGTCGACCTGACCCCGCTGGGCGTCACGGCCGCCGAGTGCGCGGAGGCGGTCCAGTACGTGTCCGGGGAGCGGGTGAGCGCCGGGCCGGCGGCGATCGCCGACCTGCTGCGTACTGTCGTCGGTCGGCGGGGCCTCGTCTGGCGCCTGCTCGGCTGGGTATTGGCCCGGCGGGCCGTGGTGGCCCTGGCCTGGCCGGCCTACCGGTGGGTCGCCCGCCACCGGCACCGTTTCCCCGGCGGCACCGCCGCCTGTGAACTGCCGCGTCCGGTGCGCTGACCCCGGCCCGGGCCGGGTCCCGCCTGCTTGTTCTCGGCGTGACCCGATGCCCGCTCGGCGTGCCTGGCTGGCCGGTGCCGGCGCCCGTAGACTTGGGCCGGCGGCCACCGGCCGAACGGGTTGCCGCCGCTGCCGGTCGGGCCAAGGAGAAACATCGGTGACACCTACGGTGCCGGGGGCCAGCCGCAACACCCGCCAGCGTGCGCTGATCCTCAGCCTCCTCAACGAGGCGACCGACTTCCAGAGCGCGCAGCGGGTCTACCACGAGCTGCGCGACCGCGGCGCCAAGGTCGGGCTCACCACGGTGTACCGCACCCTGCAGCTGCTCGCCGAGGCCGACGAGGTGGACACGATGCGGCTGCCGAGCGGGGAGCAGCTCTACCGGCGGTGCAACCGGCCGTCGCACCACCACCATCTGGTGTGCCGGGAGTGCGGCAACACGGTCGAGATCGCCGGGCCGGCGATCGAGCGATGGGCCGACCGGGTCGCCGCGGAGAACGGGTACACCGAGGTCAGCCACACCATCGACCTCTTCGGGGTCTGCCCCGAATGTTCGCGGCGCCGGCGCGTGGAGTGAGCCCAGTAGTGGTACGGTGTGTCCCCGACTCCGGACATCCAGTCTCGGCGATGTTGGAGGGTAGCATGAAGATCACGTTGGCGCTCCGCAACAGGAAGATCCTCGTCGCCCTGGTGTTGGCCGTGGCCGCCGCCATCGCGGCCGCCGTCTCGGCCACAGTGTCCAACCCCGCGTCGGTCGACTACCTGGCCGAGTTCGACACCACGCCCTGACGCGTCGATGGATCCATGCGCGTGGCCGTTCGGTGGGCGCCGGGCGGCCACGCACACCCGCTTCTGGTAGCGCCGTCAGCTGGTCACGGTCCAGTCGGATGGGTCACCGTCGCGGACGGTTGCGTCGTTGTACCTCGCCGGGTCCGGGTTGGGCCAGTTTCCGTTGGGGAACGTCGACATGTCCAGCGCCTTGGCCCGCATGTCCTGGAAGAACGTCCGCGCCCGTGCGTAGCACTCGACCACGGTCGTCATCAGGGCGCCCACCTCGGCGGCGATCGCGGGAATCGCCGTGCCGAGGGCGAGGAGCGCACCCGGTATCCCGACGACCGACGTGAACGCCAGGAACGCACCGACCACGACCGCGCACGTCTGCAGGAGCAGCGCCAGCAGCGTGACATAGAACGTGAGGATCGACATCGCGAGCCAGTGCAGGGCGTAGCCGATCGACGAAGCCGCGACCCGCAACTGCGCGACCGCGGCCACTTGGCCCGCCACCACCTGCTCGTACGCCTCGGCGGCCCGGCCGCGCCACCGGGTCGGCACCGACCGGTTCTCCGGTCGCAGGTTTCCGGCGACCGCGCTCAGCGTGGTGTTGACCAGCACCCAGTCCCGTCCGTTGACGTACAGCCGGATTACCACCACGCCCGACATGAGGAACACGTCGGCCCGGGCGACGACGTCCTGCAGTGACTGGACCGCCCGGCGAATGGTGTCCTCGATGAGCGGTTTCATGCCGGGCACCGGCAGCAGGTCGATGGGCATGGTCGCCAGCGAGGCGACCTGTGGGATGAGCTCGTCGCGCAGCTTCGCGTGCTGCTCCCGGACTTTCACCAGCAAACGTTCATAAGTATCGACAAATTCGCGGATCTCGTCCGCCATGGCCGTCCCCCGTGTCCGGTGTCAGATTCGGTCGTACTGGGTTCGGATCTGGTCGTCGGCCTCCTCGTAGGTCTCGGCCACGGTCCGCAGCGTCTGGGCGATGCCCCGGGTGACCAGCGCGCCCTGTCGGCAGAGCTTGGCGAACAGTCGAGTGACGTCGTTGTACTCGGCCAGGAATTCGTTGAAGAGAATGACGTCGTACGCTTCGATGGTCAGGTGGTCGGCCTGGAAGGCGCAGTCATCGATGTGGATGGACTGGGCGTCCCACAGGTCCGCCTCCCGGTACATGTCCTCCTTGGCGACCGCGATCACATTCGGCGCTGGCTCAGTCATGGGCGGGGTCCTCGGCTCAGGTCGTCCAGGCTGGCCCGGGCCTCGGCGACGAGGGTTTCCAGGCGCTGTTGGTAGTCGATGTACGGTCGGCGCGCGGCGAGAGCGGCGGCCCCGGCGGCGCCGATCGCCTCGCGCAGGGCGTGGGCGAGGGTCACCTCGTCCTGGCGCGCCAGCCACGCCTGGTTGACCGTGCACTCCGTGATGCGCCCCTGCGCCACCGTGACATGAACGGCTCCCTCGGCCCCGATGCCGACGACCGGGGACGGTGGCGCGGTGACGCGATCGAAGTCGTCGACGGCCGCCAGCACCGCGGCGGTCAGGTCGGCCAGCGGGCGGGGCCGCTCGCCGGTCCCGGTGGGCACCGGGGTCGGCCAGGGGAGGCCAGCCGGGTCCGTGGGGCTGGCCTCGATCGGCGGTCCCTGACCGTCCACAGAGGACAAATCGGTGGCGGCACCCTCGCCCACGGACGCGTGGGCATCCGCGAGGGCTTCGACCGTGGCGACCGCCCGCCGCCGCGCTGCCGCGGCGTCGGCGGCAACCACCGCCGGCCCGACGTCGGCCGGGCTCAGCCGGCGCCGCCAGTCCGCCGCCACGTGGACGTCGCGAACGGTGCCGTCGTCGTCGATCACAATGGTGATGCTGCCGGTGCTGTCGGTGCCGTCGCACACGCCGCGGGCCTGCGCCGCGGCCGCGGTCAGCACGGCCGGCATCCGGCGAAGTCGATGCGTGAGCTCGGTGACCGAGCGGAGAAGGTCGTCGATCATGCCGACCACCGCTCGCCGGTGGCGTCAGCGCACGGGCATGGGCCGGCGGCGTGAGCGCATGGGCATGTGGCAATGCCGCGTACCGGTGTCATGGATCCCCCGTGTTTCCCCGTCTTCGCCCGGGCGTGACGTCGTCCGGGCGACCCCCACTGTAGGAACCGCGGCCCGACCCCGCCAGCCCCGATCGATCGCCTGTGGATAACCGCGCCCGGCGCCGCCGCGGTTCCCAGCGCACCGAGGGGATCACGGCGCGCCAGCGCACCGAGGGGATCACGGCGCGCCAGCGCACCGAGGGGATCACGGCGCGCCAGCGCGTCGAGGGATCAGGCGGGGGCGCTGGTGGCGACGCCGCCCACTTCGAAGGTGGTGACCTCTACGCCGGCCCCCTCGCCACCCGCTTCACCCTCGCCCTCGAGAGTGCCGGTGTACGTACGGGTCGGCTCGCCGGCGACCTGGATCGTGACCACGAACTTGGACGGCGACACCCCGCACGCGTCCCAGAGGGACACGCGCACCGTGTACGTGCCGGGCGGGGCCGTGTCCTTCCAGGTGATGTTCTCGTTGCGCTTGCCGTCGATGTCGCAGTCGGGGTTGGAGTCGAGATCGAGCTTGCCACCCGAGGCCGACTCGGGGTGGCCGAAGTAGACCTCCTCGCCGTTGGGGTCGACGACGTGCAGGTCCACGTCACTGTCGACGTTCCAGGAGATGCTGACCTGAACCGCGCCCGTGCCCACGTTCAGCGCCTGCACGGTCTGGGTGGCGAGTGGTCCCTGCTTGCCGGCGGCGTCGACGACCGCGAAGTAGAACTGGAAGTTCTGGTTCGGCAGCGCCTGGGCGACGGTCACCACGAGGTCGACCGTGGTGCTGGCCTGCCGAAGTTTGATCTCGTGGTAGCCCCGCGCCGGGGCGCCGGTCGAGGTCGGCACCGGGGCGGATTCGGCGTCCGTGGCGGTCGGCGTCGGAACCAGCAGCTCCTCGAGGGCGAACCGGACGACGGTGAACTCCTGCTCGGAGGTGATCGTCTCCTCGACGCTGCCGCCGTTGACGACCGTCGTGTTCTCGGTGACCTGCGCGACCGGGCCATCCGCCTCCCCAGCGCCGAGCGGCTGGTTCACGAGCTGCATGTTCTCGGCGGCGTCGCCGAGCACCTGGATGCCGGTCACGTAACTGGTGATCACCGGGTCCTCGTCCTGCTGCCCCAGCAGATTGCAGCCGGCGGTGGTCACCATGATCAGCGCGGCGGCGGTGACGGCACCGATGATCCTTGGTCGCTGTGCATGCCACATGGCGCTTACCGTACGGCCCCTGTCAACTCATCTGCCCGAACACCATGGCATCTGACCGACCTCATGTCAGCGCGTCGGCCAACGCCCGCAGCAGGGCCGCCACCCCCGGCGGGCCGTCCACCACCACGTCCGCGCGGGCCGCCACCGCCTGGACCTCGGTCGAACCGCTCGCCACGGTCAGGCCGGTGATTCCGTTGCGGCGCAAGGACTCGACGGCGTCGAAGGCGGGCAAATCACCGAGATCGTCACCGATGTAGCAGACGGAACGAGCCTGGCGCTCGTGGGCGTAGGCCAGCAAAGTCTGACCCTTGTCCGCGCCCGGTGGCCGGATCTCGAGCACGAATCGTCCGGGTTCGACCGCGAGGCCGTGACGTTGGGCACAGTCGGTGATCGGACCCGTCAGGGTGGCGAGCGTCCCGGCCGGGTCGGCCGCCCGCCGGGTGTGCACGGCCACCGCCACCGCCTTGTCCTCGATCCACGCGTCAGTCACCCCGTGTGCGGCGAGCAGCGCGGGGAGCTCCGACCGGACGGCCTGCAGGCCGGCGGGCGGCGGTGGGGACGTGAGCCCCGTCCGGGCATCCCACCGCTGCAACCCGTAATGACCGAACACCACGAGGTCGGCCAGCGCCGGCTCCCGGGAAAACTGGCCGTAGTCGACCACGACCTGGGCCGGCCGGCCCGAGATCACCGCGACCGCGCCCAGGCGCTCGGCCACCCGGGCCAGCGCCGGGACGATCCCGGGCAGCGGTGGAGAGTTCGTCGGATCCGGCACGATCGGGGCCAGCACGCCGTCGTAGTCGACCGCGAGCAGGGCGGTCGCCGGGTCGGTCAGGATCGCGGCGAGTCCGGCCCGCCCGGCGTCGGTCACGGGCGAGGGAAGACCGTCGCTCAGTCCCATCTCAACGGCTGGCCCATCTCAACGGCTGGCCGATCTCACGGCCGGCTCACGACGTCGGCGACGACCACCGTCACATTGTCGGGCGCACCCGCCTGCAGCGCGGCCCGGATGAGAATCTGTGCACACCGGGCGGGATCGGGCTCCATCTCCAGCGCGTTGCGGATCGCCTCGTCCCCGACCACGTCGGTCAGCCCGTCGCTGCACAACAGATAGCGGTCACCGGGCGTCGCGGTCCGCACCGAGGTGCTCGGCTCGTAGGCCAGGCCCTGGACGGCCTGCATCACGACCGACCGACGCGGGTGCGAGCGCGCGTCCATCTCGGTGATGAGGCCCTCGTCGATCAGCGTCTGGACGTACGTGTCGTCCCGGGTGATCTGCTCGAACGTGCCGCCGTGCAGCAGGTAGGCCCGGGAGTCGCCCACGTGGAACAGACCGACCTGGTCGCCGACGAGCAGCAGCGCGGTGACCGTGGTCCCCATCGCCTCGGTGCGCTCGTCGCTGTCGATGAGCTCCCGGATCGTGCGGTTCGCCGCCTCAACCGCGTCGGACAACATGACCACGGGCTCCGCGGGCTCGACGGCGGCCAGCAGGCGGACGGTCGGCGCCTCCACCGGGGAATGGCCGGGCGGTGCCAGGCCCCCCGACGGCGTGGTGTCCGGCAGCGGTCGGGCCGGGACCGCGTCGGGATCCAGCAGGCACAGCTGGCGGACCACCACGGCACTGGCCTGCTCGCCCGCCGGCATGCCGCCGATGCCGTCAGCCACGACCGCCAGGCGGGGGCCCGCCGCCGCCGAGTCCTCGTTGTTCGAGCGGCCGTGTCCGATGTCGGTGTACGCCGCTGACCGCAGCACGAGGCTCATCGGTGCGGCCTGCCGTGAACCCGGGTGGGGCGTAGCGGTGGGCGGGATGGGGATGCCCAGGCGCGTGTCTGCAC
>JADGGF010000178.1 GCA_019690055.1 Micromonosporaceae bacterium | reverse complement strand
CCCCCCCACCCCCCCCCCCCGCGGGCCCCCCCCCCCCACGGGGGGGCGGGGGGGGGGGCGGCCGGGTCCGGATGTCATCCGCCCAGCGCCGCGAGCAGCTCATCGCGGTCGGGCGGCGCATCTTCGCCGAGAAAGGGCTCGACGCCACCTCCGTCGAGGAGGTCGCGGCGCGGGCCAAGGTCTCCAAACCGGTGGTCTACGAGCACTTCGGCGGCAAGGAGGGCCTGTACGCCGTCGTCGTCGACCGCGAGGTGCGTTCGCTGTTGGACCGGATCACGACCGCGCTGACCGGAGGGCACCCGCGCGAACTGCTGGAGCAGGCGGCGCTGGCGTTGCTGGACTACATCGAGGAGGAGACCGACGGTTTCCGCATCCTGGTGCGGGACTCCCCCGTCGGCTCAGCCACCGGCAACTTCTCGTCCGTGCTCAACGACGTGGCCCACCAGGTCGAGTACATCCTGGCGCGGGAATTCAAGACCCGGGGGTACGACGGCAAGCTCGCGGAGCTCTACTCCCAGGCCCTGGTCGGCATGGTGGCGCTCACCGGGCGGTGGTGGCTCGAGGTGCGCAAGCCGCGCCGGGAGACCGTCGCCGCCCACCTGGTGAACCTCGCCTGGAACGGCCTGTCGCACCTGGACCCCAAGCCTGCCCTCACCACCCGCAGAAAATGATGTTGTGTCAGGAAGGACGCCCTCTTGACGCCTGGTGCCCAGGAAGGACGCCTTCCTGACATCGCGTGAGGCGCGGCATCGAGGGCGGCGGGCGGGTGATGGCTACTCGTAGTTGCCGGTGGTGCCCACCTGTTCCTGGCCGCCGGTGACGCCGGGGTCCGACCGGACGCCGTGGGCCTGGCGCCGGGCCAGGTGCTCGGCCGCGCGCTCGCGCTCGTGCCGCTCCTTGCGATCCCGCCGCCAGTCGTGGGGCTCCTCCCGCCAGTCGTGCGGCGGATTCGGCGTGGAGAGCCGGTGCGCGGTCGGGTCTGGTCCGCTACCGTGGCGGAACTCCTCCTCGCGGCGCACATCCAGCATCGTCCCGACCTTGCCGTAGAGGCCAGCGATCAGCAGCACAAGGCCGATGATGAAGGAGACAATGCTGGTGATCGGGGTGAAGCCGAGGAAGTTGAAGTCCGTACGCTCCAGCACCAGCATCACCAGACCGGACACGAGGAACACCACGCTGGAGACGAGCGCGACCCACCGGTGCACATCCCCGCCGATCACCACGCTGGCGAGCAGGAACGCACCGACCACAATGGACAGAATGGCGAACGCCCGGTTGGCGTGCAGGCCGAGCACGTACGGCAGGTTCTCCTGGGCGAAGAAGGGCCGCCCGCCCGAGCGCAACACACCGGCGATACCGAACGCCAGCACGTAGGCTCCCGTGAGCCCCGCGAGCAGACGGTAGAACGGCTGCAGCGGATGGTTGATCGGGAGGTGCACCATACGGCTCATTCTCGGCCGCCCCGGCCGTGCTCCGGGCGGCTTTCGCCCGATCCGCCAACGCCGGCCGATCAGCCGACCGCTTCGGCGATCTCCAGCCACCTCGTCTCGGCCGCCTCCCGCTCCGACCGCACCTGGCGCAGCTCGGCGTCGATCTCGGCCAGCTTGACGTAGTCCGTGGCGTGGGCCGCGAGGTCCTCCTGCAGCGCCGCCTCCCGCTGCTCGAGCTTGGCGATCAAGCGCTCGAGGCGGGCCAGCTCCTTATTGGCCGCCCGCCGGGCCTGCGCGACCCCCGGACCCTCGCTCGCCCGGGCCTCACCCACGGCATCAGTCTTTGTCGATCCAGCCGTACGGCTCCCGGCCGCCGTGGTACCAGCCGGTGGTCGCCCCATCCGGGCCAGGTACTCGTCGATGCCCCCGGGCAGGTGGCGCAGGCTGCCGTCGCCGGGCAGGGCGTGGACCGCGTCGCAGACCCGCTCGACGAGGTACCGGTCGTGCGACGCGACGATCAGCGTGCCCGGCCAGGTGTCCAGCAGATCCTCCAGGGACGCGAGCGTATCCGTGTCCAGGTCGTTGGTCGGCTCGTCCAGCAGGAGCACGTTCGGCTCGCCGGCCAGCAGGCGCAACAGTTGCAACCGGCGTCGCTCGCCGCCGGAGAGATCACCGACCGGTGTCCACAGTCGACGGTCCGAGAACCCGAAGATCTCGGCGAGCTGGGCGGCGCTGCGTTCCTTCCCGCCGAGGTCGACCCGCCGAGCGACCTCCTCGACCGCCTCCAGCACCCGCTTGTCAGCAGGTAACTCGGCCAGTTCCTGGGACAGGAAGGCGGGCCGTACGGTCTGCCCCACGCGCAGCGTCCCCCGGTCCAGGGGTTGCCGGCCGGCGAGGACGCGCAGCAGCGTCGACTTGCCCGCGCCGTTGGGGCCGACGATGCCGATCCGGTCACCGGGCCCGACCAGCCAGTCCACACTGGACAGTATGTCCCGGTCGCCGAGCCGGACCGTGGCCCCGGCCAGCTCGTAGACCTGCTTGCCCAACCGTGCGGTGGCCAACCGTCGCAAGGAGACGGTGTCGCGCGGTTCGGGCACGTCGGCGATGAGCGCGTTGGCCGCCTCGATGCGGAACTTGGGCTTGGAGGTTCGGGCCGGCGGTCCCCGGCGCAGCCACGCGATCTCCTTGCGCAGCAGGTTCTGCCGCCGCGCCTCGGCCGCCGCGGCCAGCCGCTCCCGTTCGGCCCGCGCCAGGACCCAGGCGGCGTACCCGCCGTCGTAGGCCCGGACGGTCTCGTCGGCCACCTCCCACGTACGGTCGCACACGGCGTCGAGGAACCACCGGTCGTGCGTCACGACCACGAGGGCGCCGCTGCGCTGGCGCAGGAACGCGGCGAGCCAGTCGATACCGGCGATGTCGAGGTGGTTGGTCGGTTCGTCGAGCACGAGCACGTCGCTCGACCGGACCAGCAGCGCGGCCAGCGCCACCCGCCGCCGCTCGCCACCGGAGAGCGGCCCGACCGGGGTGTCCAGCCCGAGGTCGGGCATGCCCAGTCCGGTCAGGATGCTGCGGACGGCGGCGTCGCCGGCCCACTCGTGCTCGGCCGCGAACGCCGGCGCGAGCCAACCCTGGCCGAGGACGATGTCGCCCACCGTGGCCGCGGGTGGGAAGTCGAGGGCCTGTGGCAGACTGAGCACCCGCAGGTCGCGTCGATGCGCCACCCGGCCGGAGTCGGGCTCCTCCACCTTCGTGAGCAGGCGCAACAGGGTCGACTTACCGGCTCCGTTGAGGCCGACCACGCCCACGCGGTCGCTGTCCCCGAGCCCCAGCGACACGTCGGTGAGCAGCGCGCCGACCGGGCCGTACCCCTTGCTCACCCGGTCCAGGCTGATCACGTTAGCCACGCGCGTCCCCGCCTGTCCGTCGCACCGACGCCACGATCGCCCAGCCTAACGCCCGACGCCGGGGCCGAGCCGACGACGGCCCATGGGCCAGTGACGAATCAGCCGAGGCGGGCGCCGGGGACCGGGCCGACGGCGGTCCGGACGGCTCGGCACGTGCCGCTGGTCGCCAGGGCCCGGGCCACCGCATCGGCGTTCGCCGCGTCCCGGCACAGGAAAACGCAGGTCGGTCCGGAGCCCGAGACGATGCCGGCGAGGCTCCCGGCGGCGAGGCCGGCGTCGAGCGTGTCGCGAAGGGACGGTCGCAGCGACAGGGCGGCCGGCTGCAGATCGTTGACGAGCGAAGCGGCGAGCACGGCCGCGTCCCGCTGGCGCAGGGCGGCCAGGATGCCGTCGGAACTGCCGGCCGGCGGCGGAGCCGCGTCCTCCGCGCGTAGCCGGTCCAGCTCCCGGTAGACGTCCGGAGTGGACAGTCCTCCCTCGGCCAGTGCCAGCACCCAGTGCCAGGCCCGGCCGGGGGCGAGCACCGGGCTGACCTGCTCACCGCGGCCCCGGCCCAGGGCGGTGCCGCCCAGCACAAGGAACGGTACGTCGGACCCCAACCGGGCCGCGACCGATGCGAGTTCCTCGCGGCCCAGACCCGTGCCCCACAGCGCGTCGCACGCCACCAGCGTCGCCGCCGCGTCGGCGCTGCCGCCGGCCAGCCCGGCCGCGAGCGGGATCTGCTTGCGCAGGTGGAGCCGGGCGTGCGGCGGGCGGCCCGTGGCCTCGGCGAGCACCTGCACCGCGCGGATCACCAGGTTCGTCTCGTCCAGGGCCAACTGGTCGGCGCCCTCGCCGTCCATGGTGAGCACGAGCGTCTCCGCCGGCCGGGCCGTGATCTCGTCGTAGAGGCTGACCGCGTGATAGACCGTGGTGACCTCGTGATAGCCGTCGTCCCGCAGCGGCCCCACCCCGAGATGGAGGTTGATCTTCGCGGGCACGCGGACCTTCACGGGGCTGGCCGCGCCCTGGTAGCGCCGCTCCTGTTCCCACAACGGCTCGGTCACGGACGGCACCAGACCCGCACGCGGATTCCAGTCACGCAGTGACGATACCTGCTGGCCCGCCGCGGTCCCGTCCGGCTCGTGCGATCCGGGCAAAGGTGGCGATGTCCATCTGCTCCCCGCGCGCGGTCGGGTCCACGCCGGCCCGGGTGAGCACCGCCTCGGCCGCGACCGGCGAGCCCGCCCAAGCGGCCAGGGCCGAGCGCAGCGTCTTGCGCCGCTGGGCGAACGCGGCGTCGATGACCGCGAAGACCTCCGCCCGATCGACGTCGGTGACCGGCGCCGGCCGCCGATGAAACGCCACGAGGCCGGACTCCACCCGGGGCACCGGCCAGAACACGGTGGGCGGCACCCGACCGACCAGGCGGGCCTCGGCGTACCAGGCCAGCTTCGCGGTCGGGGCACCGTAGACAGTGGAGCCGGGCGGCGCGGTGAGCCGTTGCGCCACCTCCAACTGCACCAGGACCAGACCACGGGTCAGGCCCGGCAGCTCTGCGAGCAGGTGCAGCACGACGGGTACGGCCACGTTGTACGGCAGGTTCGCCACGAGCGCGGTCGGGGGCGGCGTCACCTGCTCCGCGGTCAGGTGCAGCGCGTCCTGCCGGTGGACCGTCAGTCGGTCGGCCCGCTCCGGCGCGTGCGTGGCGACCGTGGCCGGCAGGGCGGCCGCGAGCACCGGATCGATCTCGACGGCGTGCACGTGGGCGGCCTCGGCCAGCAACGCCAGCGTGAGCGAGCCGAGCCCGGGCCCCACCTCGAGGACGACGTCGGTTGCCGACAGCCGCGCCTCGCGGACGATCCGCCGAACCGTGTTCGCGTCGTGCATGAAGTTCTGTCCCAACGTCTTCGTCGGGCGGATTCCCAGACGAGCGGCCAGATCGCGGATCTCGGCCGGGCCGAGCAGGCGGACCATCGGCGGCTGGCTCACCGACGGCTGACCACCATGCGCAGACCCCCGCGCGGCCGGAGCGTGGCATCGCCCTCTGGCCGTACGGTCTGTCCCTGCTCGAGGGACAGCTCCACCCGGGGCAGCAGGGTGGCGAGCACGATGGGGATCTCCGCCTCGGCGAACCGGTTACCCACGCACATGCGCGGCCCGTCGCCGAACGGCAGGTACGCGGTGCGGGGCGGCGCCTGGACGGCGGCGAACCGCTCGGGCCGGAACGCGTCGGGGTCGTCCCACACCCGCGGATCCCGATGGACCACCCACGGGCTGAGCAAAACGTTGGCGCCGCGCGGAATCCGGTACCCGCCCACGGTGATGTCCGCGAGCGGCGACCGGTCGAAGACCCAGGCCGGCGGATACAGCCGCAACGTCTCCGCGACCACCTGGCCGAGCAGCGGCAGGCGGGCCAGGTCGGCCATGCCCACGCGCTCCACGCCCAGCGCGGCGACCTCGGCCCGCACCTGGTCGGCGACGGCCGGATGCTCGGCCAGCAGGTACAGCGCCCAGGTCAGCGCGGAAGCGGAGCTTTCGTGGCCCGCGAAGAACATCGTCATCAGCTCGTCGCGGATCTCCACATCGGAGAGTGCCGGCTCGCCGTCGGCGTCGGTCGCCAGCACCAGCAGCGAGAGCAGGTCCTCGCCGGGTGACGCCCGCCGTCGCCGGATTAGGTCGTAGGCGAGGGCATCCACCGCCCGTACGGTCCTGGTGCGCAGCCGGTTGCCGGACGTCGGCAGCCACCCGGGGATCGGGAAGGCGCGCCGCAGCACGACGTTCAGGGACGCGGCGAAGTCGTGCACCGCCGCCACGAAGCGCTCGGTCTCCTCGGGAGTGTCCACGTGGAACAGTGCGGCGCAGACGATGCGCAGGGTCAGGTCCTGCATCTCGGCGAGAATGTCCACAGTGGAGCCATCCGCCCAGGACGCGACCCGCGCCTCGGTGAGCGCGGCCATCGTGTCGGCCTGGGCGGCGATGCTGCGGGTGTGCATCACCGGTTGGACCAGGCGACGGTGCCGGCGGTGCTGCGCGCCCTCCAGGGTGATCAGCCCGTCGCCCAGGTGTCCGGCCAGCCCCCACCGGGTGCGGTTGGACTTGCGCAGCTCCGATGCCCGGTGGGTGAGCAGGTCGATGATGATGTCACCGTCGGCGATGAGATACATCCACGTGGGGCCGACCCGGATGCGGGAGACTCCGCCGTATTCGCGCGCGACCCGGCGTAGCAGGCCCGGCATGTCGTGCTGCATGGCGGCGAGGTTGCCGAGCAGCCAGTGCCCGCGGGGACCCGGTGGCGCGCCCGGCTTCGAGGACGCACCCGGCTTCGAGGACGCACCCGGCTTCGAGGACGCACCCGGCTTCGAGGTCGTGCTCATGCTGACCACGGTCCGAAGAACCGCTCCGCGTTGGCCGAGATCGCCGCACACACCTCGGCCAGGTCGGCCCCGGTCAGGTCGGCCAGTGCCCGTACGGTCAGCGGGATCAGGTACGGGCCGTTCGGTCGTCCGCGGTACGGGGTCGGGGTGAGGAAAGGCGCATCGGTCTCGACGAGCATCGATTCCAGTGGTGTCACCGTCGCGGCCTCCCGCACCGCTCGGGTGTTGGTGAAGGTGACCGTGCCGGCAAAGCTCAGGAGGAAACCGCGCTTGACGCAGTCCAGCGCGAACTCCCGGTCGCCGGAGAAGCAGTGCATCATCACCCGCTCCGGCGCGCCCTCCTCGTCGAGCACCCGCAGCACGTCCGCGTGGGCGTCCCGATCGTGGATCATGAGGGTCAGGTTGTAGCGTTTGGCGATCGCGATGTGGGCCCGGAAGCTCTCCTCCTGCTTGGCCCGGCCGTCCTCGCCCGTACGGAAGTAGTCCAGCCCGGTCTCCCCCACGGCCCGCACTCGCGGGTGCGCGGCCAGCGCCTCGATCTGGCGCAGCGCCTCGTCGAGGTCGGCCAGGCGGGGAGCGTCGTTGGGGTGCAGGGCCACCGCGGCCACCACGCTCGCGTGCTGCTCGGCCAGCTCGACGCTCCACCGCGACGAGTCGACGTCGACGCCCACCTGCACCAGCCGGTCGACCCCGACGGCCGCAGCCGCCGCGATCTGTCCGCCTGGGTCGGAGCCGACGATATCCAGATGCGTGTGACTGTCGGGCACCGGTACGGGGAGGGGTTCCGGCGGCGGCGGAGGGTCGCCCGTCCGCCCCGCGCCTCGACTCGATCGCGCCACGCGCCCCAGTCTATGGCCCGCGGTTAATCGCCCGTGGCGCCGTCGATGCGCTCCCGAATGAGGTCGGCGTGGCCGTTGTGGCGCGCGTACTCCTCGATCATGTGCAGGTACACCCAGCGCAGGCTGATGTTTCGCTTGGTGCGGGGATGGACGAACGTGTGCTCCAGCGGCAGACCGGCGACGGATTCCCGGGACGCCTGGCACTCCGCCAGGAACCGGGCGAAATCCGCCTCCGGGTCGGCGCCGGCGATGTCCTCGAAGTCGGCGCCCGGGCGTTCGTCGCTGCAGTAGACCGGGTTCGGTGAACGCCCGTGCACCCGGATGGTGAACCACGCCCGTTCGACCTCGGTCATGTGCCGCACCAGCCCGAGCAGGGTCAGGTTCGACGGCGGCGCCGAAGCGATCTTCAGCTGCTCGGCATTCAGGCCGGCGCATTTCCACAGCAGCGTCTGTCGATGCCAGTCGAGATACCCCTCGAGCATGGTCCGCTCGTCCCCGACCGTCGGCTCATACACCCGATCGATTGCCGGTGCCGTCCACGTCATGCCGGGCATCATGTCACCGATCCCACGCCGATGCATGCACATTGCGCGCCAGCCCACTGGCCCGGCAGCCACCGAGCCGCCCAGGCATCGATACGCACGCGCCCTCGAATCAACGAGGCCGCGCTCAGCCCCGAGAACCCTGCTCAGCTCCAGGTGCGGCCAGATCGAGGCGACGGCCAGATCGAGAGGACAGCCAGATCGAGAGGACAGCCAGATCGAGGGGGACGGGTGGGTCTGTCAAGTGAACGGTGTAAGTGATCTTGGTTAGTTCCTTGCGAGGGAGAGTCGACCCTCGAAGGCGATGTCGAATGCGTTCAATGCCGCTTTCC
>JADGGF010000177.1 GCA_019690055.1 Micromonosporaceae bacterium | reverse complement strand
GGGTTCTTGGCGTCGGACAGGTACTGCTGGTGGTAGTCCTCGGCGTAGTAGAACGGCCCCGCCTTGGCGATCTCGGTCGTGATCGGGCCGAGGCCCGCCGCCGTCACCGCCGGCTGGAACGCGTCCCGCGAGTGCTGCGCCTCGGCGAGCTGCTCGTCGGTGGTCGCGTAGATCGCCGACCGGTACTGCGTCCCGACGTCGTTGCCCTGGCGCATCCCCTGGGTCGGGTCGTGGTTCTCCCAGAAGACCTTGAGCAGGTCGGCGTAGGCGACCTTGGTCGGGTCGTACACGACCTGGACCACCTCGGCGTGGCCGGTGCGGCCGCTGCAGACCTCCTCGTACGTCGGGTTGGGCGTGAACCCGCCCTGGTATCCGGCCGCGGTCGAGTACACCCCGGGCACGCGCCAGAAGAGCCGCTCGGCGCCCCAGAAGCACCCCATGCCGAAGTACGCCACCTGCATCCCCTCCGGCCACGGCCCGCGCAGCGGAGTGCCGAGCACGGTGTGCCGGGCGGCCACCGGCATCTCAGTGGTGCGACCGGGCAGGGCCTCCTCGGCGGTGATCATGACTGGATTGCGTCGCAGGAACATAGTGATCAGCCTTCCACGTGACAGGGGGAACGCTGCCGTACTCAGCGCTGAAAGCCGGCCGCGCATTCCACCCGCCGACCGTCGTCCGACCGGGCCCCGGCGAAGGCCGGCATCACCTGTCGCCCCAGCGCCAGCCGCCACACCGGTACCCGACGACGGGCCGGGTACCGGTGCCCGAGCCGTCGCTGAGAAGTCAGGCGTCGGGGAGGGCCGCGGCGATCCGGGCCGCGTACTCGGCGGCCTCGTCCGCCGACGCGTATCGGGTCCGCGGCCAGAAGAAGCCCCGCAGCCCGTCCCCTCTGGTCCGCGGCACGACGTGGGTGTGCAGGTGCGGCACCGACTGGCTGACGGTGTTGTTGATGGCCACGAAGCTGCCTCCGGCGCCGAGCCCGGCCTGGACGGCGATGGCCACCCGCTTCACGTCGGTGAAGTAGGCGCCCACCAGGTCGAGCGGCAGGTCGGCGATGGTCACGATGTGTGACCGGGGCACAACCAGTACGTGCCCCTTGAAGACCGGGCGATGGTCGAGAAACGCGACGACGGCGGGGGTCTCGATCACCCGCTGCACCGGAACCGTCCCCGTGACGACGGAGCAGAACAGACAGTCGGGCATGCGGGGGACCGTACCGGCCCACCTACCCACGGGCGTGGACTAGGGTTCGCGTGTGGCACGAAACGTCGGCCCCGCTCGCACCTCGTCCCGGAAGACGGCGACGGACCGCTCGGTCCGCCCCGTCGTGTACGGCTTCGAGACGTTGGCGATCCACGCGGGCCAGGATCCTGACCCCCGCACCGGCGCGGTGGTCCCTCCCATCTACCAGACCTCCACGTTCGCCCAGGACGCGGTTGGCTCGCCCCGCTCGGGGTACGAGTACGCCCGCACGGCGAACCCGACCCGTGACGCGCTGCAGGAATGTCTGGCCGCGCTGGAGGGCGGCCGGCGCGGACTGGCCTTCGCCAGTGGGCTCGCGGCGGAGGACACGCTGCTGCGCGCGGTCGCCAAGCCCGGCGACCACGTGCTGATACCCAACGATGCGTACGGCGGCACCTACCGGCTGTTCTCGAAGGTGACCCAACGCTGGGGTCTGGAGTGGACGGCCGTCAACCTGTCCAATGTAGACGCGGTGCGGGCCGCGCTGCGTCCACAGACGACGGTCATCTGGGTCGAGACGCCGACCAACCCACTGCTGAACGTCGTCGACATCGGAGCCATAGCCGGGGTGGCGCACGACCACGGCGCCCTGCTCGTGGTGGACAACACGTTCGCCAGCCCGTACCTGCAGCAACCGTTGGCTCACGGCGCCGACGTCGTGGTGCACTCGACGACCAAGTACGTGGGCGGACACTCCGATGTGGTCGGTGGTGCCCTCATCGTCCGCGACGAGGAGCTGGGCGAGAAGCTGGCCTTCCACCAGAACGCGATGGGCGCGGTCGCGGGACCCTTCGACGCCTGGCTGACCCTGCGGGGCGTCCGCACTCTCGGCGTGCGCATGGACCGGCACTGCGACAACGCCGAGCGGATCGTGGAGTTCCTCACCCGGCACCCCAAGGTATCGAAGGTGTTCTACCCCGGCCTGCCCGACCACCCGGGGCACGAGACCGCGGCCAAGCAGATGCGCCGCTTTGGCGGCATGGTGAGCTTCCGGGCGGCCGGCGGGCCGGAGGCGGCGATCGAGATCTGCAACCGGGCCCGACTCTTCACCCTCGGCGAGTCGCTGGGCGGGGTGGAGTCGCTCATCGAGCACCCGGCCCGGATGACCCACGCCTCGGCGGCCGGCTCGCCGTTGGAGGTGCCCGCCGACCTGGTCCGCCTGTCGGTGGGCATCGAGACGATCGACGACCTCGTGGCCGACCTGGAGCAGGCACTGCGCTGAGCACGACAGTCACTGCGCTGAGCGATGTTCGGGTCAGGAGGACGCCCTCGCGCCGCGTCCAGGAAGGACGCCCTCCTGACACCGAACGTCCAGGAAGGACGCCCTCCTGACGCCGAACGTCCAACAGGGACGCCTTCCTGACACGACCAGCCGAGCGGCGGCATGGCACGATCGGCCTATGTCGTCACTGGTGACGGTTGAGGCGGTCGAGGCCGCCCGCAAGGCGCTCGTCGACGTCGTCCGGGTTACCCCCATGGAACCCAGCCGTCCACTGTCGACCACCGTGCGGGGACCGGTCTGGCTCAAGTGCGAGAACCTGCAGCGGGCCGGTTCGTTCAAGGTGCGTGGCGCCTACCTGCGCATCTCGCGGCTGACCCCGCAGGAGCGGGAACGAGGGGTGGTGGCGGCCAGCGCCGGCAACCACGCGCAAGGAGTGGCCCTGGCCGCGAGTCTGCTCGGCACCCGGGCCACGGTGTTCATGCCGGTGGGCGCGCCCCTGCCCAAGGCGGCGGCCACCCGGGCGTACGGCGCCACGGTCCAGTTCGCCGGGGAGAGCGTCGATGAGAGCCTGCTCGCCGCGCAGGAGTTCGCCGAGCAGACGGGCGCGGTGTTCATTCACCCCTTCGACCACGAGGACGTGATCGCGGGCCAGGGCACGGTCGGACTGGAGATCCTCGAGCAGTGCCCCGACGTCCGGACGATCATCACCGGCGTCGGCGGTGGCGGCCTCATCTCCGGAATCGCCGTGGCCGCGAAGGCCGCGAACCCGGCCATCAAGGTGATCGGCGTCCAGGCCGAAGGGGCGGCCGCGGTGCCGGCCTCGCTGCGGGCCGGGGCGCCGCAACGCGTGCCCGGGCGCACGATCGCCGACGGGATCGCGGTGGGCCGGCCCGGCGATCTCACGTTCGCGCACCTGCAGACCCTGGTCGACGACGTGGTGACGGTCAGCGACGAGGACATCACCCGGGCGATGGTGCTGCTGCTCGAACGAGGCAAACTCGTGGTCGAGGCGGCCGGGGCCGTCGGGGTCGCCGCCCTGCTCGCCGGCGCCGTGGCCGACGTGCCCACTCCGGCCGTCGTCGTGCTCTCCGGCGGCAACATCGACCCCCTGCTCATGGTGCGGGTGATCGAGCGGGGCTTGGTCGCCGCGGGTCGCTACCTCCGGTTCACCGTGCGCTGCCCCGACCGGCCCGGCCAGCTCGCCGCTTTGCTCGCGCTCATCGCGCGGGAAGGCGCCAACGTCGACGACGTGGTGCACCGCCGGCACGATCCGCGGCTACGGCTAGGGGAGGTCGAGGTCGACCTCTCGGTGGAGACCCGCGGGGCCGAGCACTCCGACGTCCTGATCACCACCCTGCGCAGCGCCGGCTACGAGATCACCTTCGATCGGTAGGCCGTACGGTCGGACCGTCGGCGGTCAGGCTGGTTCTCCGGTCAGCCTCGTTCGGTGGCCGGCCTGTTGTCAGGAAGGCGTCCTTCCTGGGGCTGAATGCCCAAGGAGGACGCCTTCCTGGCAACGAGAGCCGAACGATCAGCCGGTGAAGGGCTCGAAGGAGACGACCGTGACCTTGATGTCCTTGCCGTTGGGGGCCGTGTACGTGACCGTCTGACCCGAACGGGCGCCGAGGATCGCCTTGCCCAGCGCGGACTCCGGGCTGTACACGGTCATTGAGGTGGTCTGCGCGATCTCCCGCGAGCCGAGCAGGAAGGTCTCGGAGTCGTCGGGGTCGTCGTCGAAGTAGATCGTCACGACCATGCCCGGGGCGACCGAGTCCGAGGCGGGCGCGTCGCCGACCTGGGCGTTGCGGAGCAGCTCCTGCAGGTACCGAATCCGCGCCTCCGCCTTGCCCTGCTCCTCGCGGGCGGCGTGGTAGCCGCCGTTCTCGCGCAGGTCGCCCTCCTCGCGGCGCGCGTTGATCTCGGCGGCGATCACCGGGCGGTTGGCGATAAGCGCGTCGAGCTCAGCCTTGAGTCGGTCGTAGGCCTCCTGGGACAGCCAGGTGGGGGTCGCGTCGGTTGACACGTTCAGTTCTCCTCGGTAGCAGTGTCGCGATGGTCCGGCCCACACGGGGCGAGGCCGGACGTGCCATGCTGTCGATCGCTGAGCGCGTTCGAGCGAATACCGGGCGCACCCGGATCCTCCAAGGTACCAGCGCCCCACCTGACCGCGCCGCTGCGTTTACCAGAGCCGGTCATTCCGGGTGAGGCGCCCCAGCCTCCCGGCACGGTCCGTGGAGAGGACAGAAACCGGCCGTTACCGCTGGACGTCGCCCACCGAACCGGAGACCGCCGACGTCGGTGGCGTGTACACGGGCGGCTCGTAACTCGGGGCGGCCGCGTCCACGCTGGTCGTCGAGGCGTAGCTCGGGGCCGCCGAGACGACGGTGTCCGTGTAGGACGGCGCCGCCGAGGCGACGGTCGTGGGGTAGGCCGGTGCGGCGTCGTACACCGGTGGAGTGGGTGTGGTGCTCTTGCGCCACCGACGCGGGCTGAACACGGTGAGGATCAGCGGGGCCGCGAGCAGCGCCGTGCCCATGCCGACCGGCCGGTGCAGCGCCCCCTTCTCGCCGAACAGATCGGCCGGGATGAGCGAGGCGAACCCGTCCCGATCCACCAGCGACCAGATGGTCACGCCGAGAAACGCCAGACCGGCGACCACGGGTCCGACCGGCGAGAGCCGAACCATCACCAGCACCGCATAGAGCACACCGGCGAGCAGACCAGCACCCAGTCCGATGCCCGCGGCGATACCGAGCTGGTGGGCGTCGGCGAGCCGTGCGGCCGACACGCCCGCGACCGCATAGATCATCGGTGTCAGCCCGAGCGCCAGCAGCAGACTCCAGAGGTGACGCATTGCCATCTTCTCCCGATCGGTGACTGTCGAGGAGCACCGTAGCGTGCCCGCCGGCGCGCAGAGTTCCCACGATCGGTCGGTCCTGCCCGGACCGGCCCAAGCCGTCGATCCGCCGACGGGACCCAGCCGGTCCGAAACCGGCGCGGCGGACGGTCCCGGAGGCGGAGAGACGTACGGCCGGCGACCGCCGTACGGTCCGCAAGCCCACGGACGGGCCGGAGACTGACGTACGTTCCGGAGCTCACGGACGGGCCGGAGAACGTACGGTCTGGAAGCCCACGGCCAGTCCGGCCCGCCGACGTCTGGAACGGCGTGCGGTCCGGATCCCGCATGGCGGAGAAACGCCGGACGAGCGGCTGAAAAGCCGCCCGAGTGTGTGGTTGACCACCATGGGTTCGGCGACGCCGACAGTGCAGGATGAGGGGCATGACGCCAGGCGAGGTGCTGTGGACCCCGCCCGCCGACGCGCGGGAGCGAACCCGATTGGGGGACTTTCTTCGGTTTGTCCGAGAAGTTCATGGTTTGACCTTTGACGACTACGAGTCAGCCTGGCGCTGGTCGGTCTCCGACATCCCGACCTTCTGGCGGACCATCTGGGACTACTTCCAGATCGCCTCGGACACCGAACCGATGCAGGTCGTCACGGAGGCCGTGCTGCCCGGCACCCGCTGGTTCCCCGGCACCCGGGTCAACTACGCCGAGCACGTGCTGCGCACGCCGGGCATCGCCGACGACGAGCCGGTCGTGCTGGCCTACTCCCAGACCCGGGAGCCGATCACCCTGACCGCGGCGCAGCTGCGCGAGCAGGTCCGGCGGGTCCGGGCGGGGCTGCAACGCCTCGGGATCGGAACCGGCCACCGGGTGGCGGCGTACGCCCCCAACATCCCGGAGACGTACGTCCTCATGCTCGCGGCCACGAGCCTCGGCGCCGTCTTCTCCTCCTGCGCCCCGGAGTTCGGCACCCGCTCGGTGGTGGACCGCTGGCAGCAGATCGAGCCGACCGTGCTGTTCGCCGTGGACGGCTACCGGTACGGCGACAAGGCGGTGCCGCGCTCGGAGGAGGTCGCCCAGATCCGGCAGGCCCTGCCGTCGTTGACCCACGTGGTCTGGCTGTCCTATCTGGACCCGGCCGCGCCGCCTCCGCCCGGCGCGCTCACCTGGGCCGACCTCGCGGCCCCGACCGAGGAGCCGCTGGCGTTCGACCGGGTGCCCTTCGACCACCCGCTCTACGTGCTCTACTCGTCGGGCACCACGGGCCTGCCGAAGCCGATCGTGCACGGGCACGGCGGCATCCTGCTGGAGCACCTCAAGACGCTCGCGCTGCAGAGCGACCTCGGCCCCCTCCCCGAGGCCGCGCAGGCCGCCGGGTTCACGCGGCCGGCGGACCGGTTCTTCTGGTTCAGCACGACCGGCTGGATGATGTGGAATCTGCTCGTCTCCGGCCCGGCCGTGGGCTCGGCGATCGTGCTCTTCGACGGCAACCCCGCCTACCCCGACCTCGGGGCGCTGTGGCGCCTGGCCGAGGAGTCGGGCATGACGTACTTCGGTACGTCGGCTCCGTTCCTGCTCGCCTGCCGCAAGGCCGGGCTGGTGCCGCGGGAGATCGCCGACCTGTCCCGACTGCGGGGCGTCGGCTCGACCGGCGCACCCCTACCCGCCGAGGGATTTAGGTACGTCTATGAATCGGTGAGCGAGTCGGTCCAACTGCACTCGATCTCCGGTGGTACGGACGTCTGCACCGCGTTCGTGGGCGCCGCCCCGCTGGTACCGGTGCGGGCCGGGGAGATCTCGTGCCGGTACCTCGGCGCGGCGGTGGAGGCCTTCGATCCCACCGGCAAGCCCGTCGTCGGCGAACTGGGGGAGCTCGTCATCACCGCGCCGATGCCGTCGATGCCGGTCGGGTTCTGGAACGACCCGGACGGATCGCGGTATCGCGAGGCATATTTCGACGTTTACCCTGGTGTATGGCGGCACGGTGACTGGATCACGATCACCGAGTACGGCTCGTGCGTCATCACCGGCCGCTCCGACGCCACCCTGAACCGGGGTGGCGTGCGGTTGGGCACGAGTGAGTTCTACTCGCTGGTCGAGGGCCTGCCCGAGGTGGTCGACTCGCTCGTCGTCCACCTCGAGGACCCCGAGGGCGGGCCCGGTGAGCTGCTGCTCTTCGTGGTGCTGGCCGAAGGCGTCACGCTCGACGACGCGCTGCGGTCGCGGATCGCGACGGCACTGCGCACCGCCCTGTCGCCCCGCCATGTACCCGACGAGATCCACCAGGTCCGGGCCGTGCCGCGCACCCTGTCGGCCAAGAAGCTCGAGGTGCCGGTGAAGCGCATCCTCACCGGTACGCCGGTGGAGAAGGCCGCCGCCCGGGGTGCGCTCGCCAACCCCGAGTCGCTGACCGAGTTCGAGCAGCTCGCCGCCGCCCGGGCCCGCCGCTAGCCGCTGGCCCGGGCGCTGGCCCCCGCACGGTGACCACGACGGTCCGGTGTCCCGGAGGGTCGGCGGCGCACGAGGCGGCCGGTGGCGACGGCGGCCAGGGCGCACAGGACCGCGACGGTGACCAGGACGAGACGCCAGGTGTCGGCGAGGCACCGAGCTTCCCGGGCCGCTCAGGGCGCTCGGGCGCCCCAGGCCACTCGGGGCCGACGCACGTGACTGATCCCGACGCCTGATCCATTGCCAACCTGAGCACCGCTCCCGTCTACTCACCTACGCCCAGTACTTGGCTATACCAAGTACTCGGTTTAACATAGGCACGTGCCACCGTTCCCGGACCCGCAGTTGCTCAAGGGAGTCCTTCCCCCGTTGCTGCTGGCGCTGCTGGCCGAGCGCGAGTCGTACGGGTACGAGCTCGTCCAGCGCCTGCGGGAAGCGGGCCTGACGGGCATGTCCGAGGGGACGGTCTACCCCGCCCTGGCCCGGATGGAGCGGGATTCCTGGATCGAGGCCCGCCTGGTCCCGTCCCGCAACGGCCCCGCCCGCAAGTACTACCGACCCACCGCCGCCGGGTACGCCGCGCTGCGCGATGGTGCCGCGGCCTGGCAGGCCCTCGCCACCGTGGTCACCCCGATCCTGAGCCGACCGGTCCCCGCC
>JADGGF010000176.1 GCA_019690055.1 Micromonosporaceae bacterium | reverse complement strand
CCCCTATACGGGCCACAAACCTCCAAGCTCGCACACAGGGGACAAGAAAACTCGTGATCTTGGGACTCCGTACCCTCTATAGGTGGGTCAAACTTCCATGATCTGGCCGCACTCGCAGCATGGCGCCGGTGGGGGGCGGGTAGGGGGACGATATGCAGCCACAGGTGTGGGACGAGGCGCGGCAGGCGCTGGACGACATGGACTTTCCCGCCAGCAAGGAGGAGGTCGTGGCCCACGCGGCCGGACGGGGCGAGCGTGACGACGTGGTTCGGATGTTGCAGGCGTTACCGCAGGGAACGTACGACAACATCGAGCACGTGCGCCGAGCGGTCCGGATCAGCCCGTCGGCGTCGGAGGGGCAGGGTGTGAGCCAGAAGGCGGCCAAGGTGCGCTCGCCGCACAGCCACCGCATTGCCGAGCACATGCGCGACACGAGCCAGACCTGACCGCCCCGCCAGGCCGGCGAGAACCATCGACTGTCCGGTGTGGACTACGACGGGTCGAGCTCGGCCGGCCGGTCGGCCTCGTCGGGCGGGCGCAGGGCACCGGCGCCGGCGATGATGAACGCGGCGAGCGCGGCGACGACCAGGAACGAGACCGACAGCGACGTGGCGTGGGCCACACCGCCGACCGTGGCCGGTGCAGCCAGGCCGGCCCCATAGACGATCGTCGCGACCCCAGCGATCTGGTGCGCCGGCCGGGGACCGGCCTTCCCCGCGGCGGCGAAGGCGAGCGGCACCGCGACCGCGACTCCGATGCCGATGAGCACGAACCCGGCGATGGCCGGGACGGGTGACCGGGCGACGGCGACCAGGAGGGCCCCGGCGGTGGCGGCCGCCCCACTGAGGCGTACGGTCCGGACGGCCCCGAACCGGTTGACCAGCCGGTCACCGACGAGCCGCGCCAGCGCCATCGTGGCGGCGAAGCCGCCGTAGGCGGCCGCCCCGATGGCGGCCGAGGCGTGCGCGACGTCGGTGAGATAGAGAGCCGCCCAGTCCGTGCTGGCGGCCTCGCCGAAGATGGCCGCGAACCCGACGAGCGCGATCAGCAGCACCGGCCGGGGTGGCAGGGCGAAGACCGGCACGTCCTCCTGCGGAGCCGGCTCGCCGTCCATCAACCACGGGCTGGCCACCAGGGCTCCGACCGTCAGCACCAGACCGACGGCCAGGAAATGCGCCGGGGCCGGGATATCCGCGTGGGCGGCGAGCACGCCGACGCCGGCCCCGGCCAGACCGCCGACGCTCCACATGCCGTGCAGGCTCGACATGATCGACCGACCGTACGCCTGCTCGACGACCACCCCCTGCGCGTTCATCGCGACATCGGCCGATCCGGCCGCCGCGCCGAGGACGAACAACGCGGCGCACAGCAGCGGTATGCTCGGCGCCTGCGCGGCCAGGACCGGCACCAGGCACCACGGGACCAGGAACGCCGGGATGACCACACGGGGCGACAGGTGGTGCACGAGCCGCGCCGTGAACGGCATGGTGCCGATGGCGCCGAACGAGGAGAACAGCAGCGCCAACCCCAGGCCGCCGGGCTCGGCTCCCACGTGGTCGGCGATCCAGGGGATCCGGGTGGCGAACGTCCCTTGGACCACACCGTGGATGCCGAAGACGAGCGAGACGGCGGCCCGGGCTCGGACGGCGGTCCGGCTGCGGGTAACGGCCGTCATGCGCCCGGCGTCACGCCGAGCTTGGCGGCCAGCTCGGCGTCCGTGGGCTCCAGCAGCACGCTACCGTCGGGGAACACGATCGTCGGCACGATCTGCCCGCCGTTCTGCAACGCCACCATGCGCGCCCGACTCTCCGGGTCATTCTCGACGTCGACCCAGTCGTAGGCGATGCCGTGTTCGTCGAGCAGCCGCTTGGCCCGTCGACAATCGGCACACGTCGATGTGCCGTAGACCGTGATATCCGCCAATCGTCTCACCTCGAGGGGTCGCTCGCCGTGGCCGACGCGTGCGCAGAGATCGTCCGACCGCACCCGAAGTGTAACGGCTGCCGACGCGACGTCAGCCGCGCCGCTGTCGAAGGCATTCATACGTCACGATAGAGGCAGCCGTCGCGGCATTGAGGGAACTCGCCGACCCGACCATGGGGATACGGATTAGATGGTCGCAGGACTGCCGCCAAGCGGCGCTGAGCCCGGCGGTCTCGTTGCCGACCAGGAGCACGGTCGGCCCGGTGAAGTCATATTCCGTGATGTCGATATCACCGTGCTCGTCGGTTCCGACGAGCCGCGCGTCGACGCCGGTGGACCGGACCGAGGCGAGCCAGTCGAGCACCGGCCGATGCGAGGCCGCCCGCACCACCGGCACGCCGAACAGCGAACCGGTGCTCGCCCGTACACACTTAGGATCGTAAATATCCGCGGCGTGGCCGGTGACGATCACGCCGGCCGCGCCGAGGGCGTCGGCCGACCGGACGACGGTTCCGATGTTGCCCGGGCTGGTCGGCCGGTCGAACACGACCACGAGCAATTCCGCGCAGCTTGCCGGAGCGGAATCTGCGCGTAACGCCGGTGAGAGGGGGATGCGGCGAAGGTCGTCCTCCGGCTGACCCACCACGGCGAGCAACTCGGGCCGTCCGTCCTCCTTGCCGCCGAGCTCGGCCATCAACTCCCCGGCCACCGCGTACCGTTGCGCCGGCACCGCCTCCATCATCTGCCGGGCCCAGGCCGACAGGCGGGTGTCCGCGTCGTAGAGAAGTTCGCGGATCTCCCACCCGTACCGGACGGCCATGGTGATCGGCCGTACGCCCTGGACGAGAAACTCGCGGCTGCGCTGGCGCTTGGTCCGGTTGGCCAGCAGCGCGGTCCACTCCTGGAACCGGGCGTTGCGCGTCGTCACCCGCAGTTGCGCCACCATCGCTCGCCTCCGCTCACCGCCCCGACGGACCCCGCCGTCCGACCCCATCGAAGATCCTATGTGGTCACCGTGGTCGCCCGAGGCGTACGACCCGGACGCTCTGGCCACCGCCGGTGTCGCGCGCCTCCCGGGCGTGAGGCTCTGGGAGGCAGGCGGCCTCAGCGGGCGGGCGTCCTCAGGAGGCGGCCTCCGGGCCGGCGAGGCCCCTCAGGAGGCAGCGAGGAAGGACAGCAGGGCGCTCCAGGACTCCCGACGCGCCTGCTCGTTGACCTGACGGCTGCCCCCGAGGTGGAAGGGATCGCCCGTCACCGGATGGACCGCCTCCGGGTCGGCGCCCAGGTACGGCACGCCGAGGACGTCGTGCCCCGCGCCCTCGAGCACGAGGGTCGTCAGCCGATCGCCGAGCTGCTCCTTCAAGGCGTTCGCGTTGGTCGCCGACGGCCAGACCCGGTCGTCGGTGCCGGCGATGGCGAGCACTGGTCCCGTGATGGCCGAGAACGGGATGTCCAGCTGCGGCACGTTGCCGAAGGTCCAGGCGTAGCCACCATTGGGGAAGCCCAGGTTGATCCGAGCGGCCGGTGCGCCGAGGACCGTACCGGCGACGAGGTTCGGGTACCTGGCCGCAAGCAGCAGCGCGGCCTCGCTGCCCCGGGAGACGCCGACGACCCGGACGGGTCCGGGCAGCCGGGCCGCGGCTGACGCGAAATACTCGATGGGGACGTCGCGCAGCGCGGTCGGCAGCCCCGGCGCGTTGAACGTGGCCACCGCGAGGGTGGGGTACCCGTGGGCCGCGAGCATCAGGGCCATGGCGACGTTGCCCACGCCCAACCCGCCTTCCGACCCGCCGATGAGCAGCACGCCCGGACCCGCGGGTTCGCTCGGGGTGACGAGCACACCCGCCACGCCGTGCTCGGCGACCGTGAGGTCCTGGACGGTGACGCCCGGCGCCACCGCGACCCGGCGAATCGTGGCCTCCGACCCTCCGTTCACCGCGACGGTGATGGGGTAGTCGGTGGGCATCTCGGCGTACCGTGGCAGGTCGCCGGGCGGCGCGGCCGAGGGGTCGGCCGACGACGCGGGGGTCGACGAGGCGGGGGCCATGGCGGCGATCAGGCCCATGCCATCGACTCCCGCATAGTCCCCCGACTCGGGGGCGTCCCGATCGAGGTCGACCACGCCCTCGCCGTCCGCGGTGAAGGTGGCCTCGGATGACCAGCTCCGCCCGTCGGGTCCGGTCATCCGCGCGGTGAGCTCGACCCGTTGACCGGGGCTCAGCCCGGTGACGCGGATACGCACGGGTTCGTCCAGCAACGAGGAGCTCGGCGTGACCTCGAGGACGCCGTCCTTGGGCTCCGGATCCCCCGTGCAGGCCGTGAGCGCGGCCGCCAGCGCCACAGCGATCGCGATATTTACGTACTTTACCGCAGATCGTCGTACAACCTGTAGTCCGGACACGGGTGGAGTGTAACGGGCAGCGACCAGCGGTGTGCTCCCGTCCCGGCACCCACTGCAGCGATCCCGTCACGGCGGGTAGTCGGGCCGAGGCACGGACGCCGGCCGGCTATCCGGCGAACAGGTCGAGGGGAACGGCGTCGGCGAGCGCGCGGTAGCCGAGCGGGTTGAGGTGCAGTCCGTCGCCGTCGTGCAGCGCGGGGCGCACCCGGGCGTGATCGTCCGGGTCGCGCACAATCTGGTCGAAATCTATAACGGCGTCGAACTGTCGACTCGTCCGGATCCACGCGTTGACCCGGCGGCGGGTCTGCTCGCGCCGACCACGCGGGTCGTCGTACTCGTGCCCACCGAACGGGGTCAGGGTCACGCCGTACACCGTGATCCCGTGCGCGTGCGCCCAATCGATTATCTTTGCATAGCCGGCGATCAAATCGTCCTCGATGCGCTGCTGGGCCCGCACGGTGGCGTCGGCCATGCCAATGTCATTGATCCCGGCGAAGACGACCAGCCATCGGACCCCGGCGGTACCGGCGACGTCCCGGTCGAGCCGACGCACGGCGGCGATGCCGAGGCCGTCGCGCAGCACCCGGCTGCCGCCCGCGGCCTGGTTCACGACCGCCACGTGCGTCCGCCCGGCCGCGTGCAACCGGTCCGCCAGCACGTCCGGCCATCGGTCGTTGCCATCGGTCGTCGAGCCGCGGCCGTCCGTGAGAGAGTCCCCGAGGCACACCACCGCCGCCCCCGGCCCGGCCGACCGCACGTCCAGAGCGGCCAGGAAGTACCAGTGCGTCACTGCGGTGGTACCCGCCCCCGGCGTTGCGTTGGAAGGACGCCCTCTTGACGGTATTTGCCTAGGAGGGCGTCCTTCCTGACGCGGGAGCACGTGGGAGGTGGTGCGGGAGCCCGGGTGGGTCGTGAGCATGGCGGGGGCCGAGCCAATGTGCAGCGTGACGGTCAGGTTCGTGCGCGGTTCAACAATGTAGGTGAACTCATCGCTGACCAGGCGGGACCCGGGCGGAATCGTGACAGACCTGGACCCGCCGAAGGTGACCGCCACGGCAGTGTCCGGCTGGATGTCGGGAACCCCGGCGCGACCGGCGACGGGCCGCGCCACCGTGACGCCGTCAAGCTCGAGCGGCTCCGCGCCGTACTCGTTGGACAGGGTGAGCCGGCCGGCCGACCCGCCCGTGGTCACCCGGATGGTCTGGCGCAGCGTGGCCTGGGCGAGGTCCGGGTCGTCGGGCTGGTCCGGCGGCTGCAACGCACAGCCCCAGGTCGCGACCCAGCCCTCCATGGTGAGCTGACCGTACCATCCGCGCCCGCCGCTGCAAACGGTTGCCCCGCCGGGCGCGCGCCAGCGCCCATGCGGTAGACCGGAACCATGCATGCTGCGTGGCTTCCTCCCGAGGCGTGGCGCGCCATCGGCACCCGTCCCGCCCGCGTCGACGGCGAGGGCCTTCTCGTCCAGACCGTCCTCGATGAACTCAACGCCGCCCACGCGGCGTTCGGCGGCGGCCCCGGCGCACCGCAGCTCGTGCTCGCGCTCTCCCCCACCGCCGACGGCGGGCCGGAGGGCTACTCGCTGGGTCGCTCCGACGGGGTCACCACGGTGCTGGCCGAGGCGCCGGCCGGTCTGCTGTACGGACTCTTCCACGTCGTCCGGCTCGGCGAGGCCGCGTTCGCGGACGACTTCCCGGCCACCGTGCACCGGCCGGTCCACGCTCGGCGGATGCTCGACCACTGGGACAATGTGGATAGACATCCGGTCATGGGCCAGGTCGAGCGGGGATACTCCGGCGGCTCGATCTTCTGGCGGGACGGCGTCGCGCTACGGGACGAGGCCCGGGTGAAGGCGTACGCCCGCCTGGTCGCGGCGACCGGCATCAACGCCGTCGCGGTGAATAACGTCAATGTACACGCGACCGAGGCCCACCTGCTCACCGACCGCCTGGACGAGGTGGCCTGGCTGGCCGACGTTTTCCGGCCGTACGGCATCCGGGTGCACCTGTCGGTGAGCTTCAACGCCCCGATGCTGCTGGGTGGGCTGCCGACGGCCGACCCGCTCGATCCGTCGGTGGCCGCTTGGTGGGCCGCTGTGACGAAGAACGTCTATGACGCCATCCCCGACTTCGGGGGCTACGTGGTGAAGGCCGACTCGGAGGGGCAGCCGGGGCCGTTCGGCTACGGCCGCAGCCACGCCGACGGCGCCAACGTGCTGGCCGACGCGCTCGCGCCGTACGGCGGCGTGGTGCACTGGCGGGCGTTCGTCTACAACCACCGACAGGACTGGCGCGACCGCTCCACCGACCGGGCCAGGGCGGCCTACGACCACTTCGCCCCGCTGGACGGCCAGTTCCGTGACAACGTGATTTTGCAGGTCAAATACGGCCCGATCGACTTCCAGACTCGCGAGCCGGTCTCCCCCGTGATCGCGGCCATGGCCCGGACCCGGGTCGCCGTCGAACTGCAGGTGACCCAGGAGTACACCGGGCAACAGCAGCACGTCTGCTACCTGGGTCCACAGTGGAGCGAGACTCTATCGTTCCCATTGGCCGAACCGAGGACGGTGTCCGAGCTCAGCACGGGCGGCCTGGTGGCCGTGTCCAATGTGGGCGACGACGAGTACTGGACCGGGCACCCGCTGGCCCAGGCCAACCTGTACGCCTTCGGCCGGCTCGCCTGGGACCCCACGCTGTCCCCGTCGGCCGTGCTGGACGAGTGGATCTCGCTGACCTTCCCCGGGGCGGAGGCGGTGCTGCGCGAGACGCTGCACGCCATGATGGACCACTCCTGGCGCACCTACGAGCTGTACACGGCGCCGCTCGGCGTCGGCTTCATGGTCAAGCCGCACTACCACTACGGCCCGGACATCGACGGGTACGAGTACTCACCGTGGGGCACGTACCACTTCGCCGACCGCGACGGCATCGGCGTCGACCGGACACGGGCCACCGGCACCGGCTACACCGGCCAGTATCCGCCGCCCTGGTGTGATATCTACGAGTCGCTGTCCACCTGCCCGGACGAACTGCTGCTCTTCTTCCACCACGTGCCGTACGGTCACGTGCTGCACAGCGGGAAGACCGTCATCCAGCACATCTACGACACCCACTTCGAGGGGGTCGAGCGGGTGCGGGCCCTGCGGCCGCTCTGGGAACGGGTCGCGGGTCTGGTGGATCCGGCTCTGCACGCCCGGGTGGCCGAGCGGCTCGACGAGCAGCTGCGCTGCGCCATCGAATGGCGTGACCAGATAAACACGTACTTCTACCGGAAGTCCGGCGTGCCTGACGCCCACGGCCGCACCATCTACGCCTGACCGCCGGGACCCGCGGCCGTAGGCGTCTCCCCGGCCGGCAGAGCATCCCGACTCGTCCAGCGGCCCGTCAGCGGGATGATCGCAGCGGCGGCGAAGGACAGGGCCAGGATGGTGGCCCGCTCCCAGTCCGTCATCGGACCCTCATGGATGGACACAGCGACCAACCCGAGCAGGCAATCGAACAGGAGACCCAGCGGCGGCACGATCCAGGGTCGGCGTAGCCGCAGTGCCCAGGCGAGCACGAAACCGGCCACCAGGCTCGCCGGGACGGCGATCACCAGCGTCGTGATGACGATGGAGCCCAGTATCTCGACACCGTTGAGATCCGCGGTGGACCGCGCCGCCGCCTGTTCAACCTCGTGCTCCGCGTAGGCACTACTCAGGGCGAAGATGCCCCACACCGCCACGCCGATGACGGCGCCACGCAGAGCGCGGGAGATGACGGACCACGGCGATGGCACGAACCTCGGCATCAGAACATTCTGGCCGCGGCCGTCCACGTCGGGGTACCGCCCTGGACTGCCTCCAACGGGACGCCTCCAGCAATCAGCATGGGCGGGTCTGGTGCATCATCAACGGATGTTCCGGTTGACCGCCGCCCGCCGGTCGGTTACCACGCCTGCCCGGAGCATTCGGCTGCTCGCGCTGGCGGTTGCCACCCTTGCGTGGCCGCTGGCTGCGGCCCCCTGATCGTCGACCAACCCGGACCGACGGTGCAGTACGCGGCCCGGGTCATTCTAATATAAACAAATCCCACCCCACCAGACACCACCTCATAT
>JADGGF010000003.1 GCA_019690055.1 Micromonosporaceae bacterium | reverse complement strand
TGGTCACGGCCGCACCGAGACCACCGGCGGCGGCCCCCGCGACGGCTCCGCCCGCGGCCGCGCCGAACGCGGGCGCGGGCTCCGGTGCCGAGGGGGCCTCGTACGACGGAGGACCGAACGGAGGCGGGGCGCCGACGGATGGCCCACCACCGCCGCCGAAGGCCGGGACGGGGACACCGCCGGTGGCCGGTTCGGTGGCGCCGAGGCTCGGAGCCGGCAACGGACCGCGCGGGCCGCTCTCCAGCGCCAGCGGCGGACCGAAGGGCGAGCGCGAACCGGCCCCGACCGGGGTCGGCTCGGGCCGTACGGCCGGGAACCCGGTCGGCGTGTGCGCGCGACCGGCCAGAGCACGCGGCACCAGGACACCGCTGGGCAGCACCACCTCGGCGAGCGTGCCCCGCTGCGGCCCGGCCTGCGGCGCCGGCTGCAGCGTGACCGTGACGCCGTGCCGGTTCGCCAGCCGGGCGACCACGACCAGGCCCATCATCCGGGACACGGTCACGTCCACGTCCGGCGGCGTGGCCAGGCGCTCGTTCAACTCGGCGTACTGCTCGGCCGTCATGCCGATACCGCGGTCCTCGACCCGCAGCAGCACTCGGTCACCGCTGCGGCGCGCCTCCACCCGGACCACCGTGTCGGGCGGGGAGAACGAGGTCGCGTTGTCGAACAGCTCCGCGATCATGTGCACCAGGTCGTTGACCGCGTGGGCAGCGATCTCGATGTCCGGGTCGACCGCGGTGAGCTCGACCCGGGTGTACTGCTCCACCTCGGACTGGGCGGCCCGCAGCACGTCGATGAGCGCGGCCGGCTCCCGCTGGACCCGGGTCGAGTCGGCGCCCGCGAGCACCAGCAGGTTCTCGTCGTTGCGGCGCATCCGGGTCGCCAGGTGGTCGAGCTGGAACAGCTCCGACAGCCGGTCCGGGTCCTGCTCGCCGCGCTCCAGGCGGTCCAGGTGACCGATGAGCCGGTCGACCAGGATCTGGCTCCGGCGGGCCAGGTTGACGAACATCTGCGCAACCGAGGCCCGCAGCGCTGCCTGCTCGGCCGCCGTCCGCACGGCCTCGAGGTGGACGGCGTTGAACGCCTCCGTCACCTGGCCGAACTCGTCGTTGCTGCGCACGGGCAGGGGCTCGGCGATCTGCAGGGCCACCCCGGCGGGCGAGAGGTTCGCCGACAGCGACGGGTCCTTCAGCTTTGCCACGGCCTGGGGCAGGCCGAACTTGGCGACCGCCAGCGCACCCTGCCGCAGGTCACGCAGCGAGCGGGCCATGGAGCGGGCCACGAGCCAGGCGAAGAGCACCCCGACCAGCAGCGTGAGCAGCAGGACGCCGGTCTCCACGAGCACGCGCCGCTGCACGGCCGCGCCCTGCGTCTCGGCGGCGTTCAGGGCCTGGCTGTTGAGCTCAGACTCGATCTGGTAGAGCAGCTCGGCCCGACCGCTGGTCGCCCGCTGCCACTCGGCCGGGTTGATGACGTTCGCCGGGAGCTCGTTCGGCTGAAGCCCGTCGAGCGAACCCTCCAGCTGCAGCACGTCGCGCAGGATCGCGCCGGTGAGCACACGTTCGTAGTAGTCGATCTGAGTCGGGGTGGCGACCGAGCGGAACTCGTTCTCGGCCTGTCGCGCATTCTGGACGGCCAGCACGTACGCGTTGCGCTCCGCCGTGGAGAACTCTCCCGTGATCAGGGCCTTCGCGACGAGCACGGTCTCCCGGGCCAGGAACTCCTTCTGCATGGCCACGGCATGGGCGGCGCGGATACGGTCACCGAGCGAGGTGTTGCCCGTCAGCTGGGCCGAGAAGGTGCGGATCTCCAACAGGTCGCTGATGAGTTCCTCGTACCGGGCCTCGGCGACGCTCATCGACACCTGGTTGAGGGCCGTGACCTGCTGGCGCAGCGGCGTGAGCTGTCCCAGCTGGTTCTCGACGCGTTCGAGGTGCGACCGGAAGTTCGCCGGAACATCGGTGATCGTGGACCATGTGGTGAGGAACCGGGTCTGGGCCTGCTGGGTGGCCTCATGCTGCGCCGTGTAGGCCGCCGTGGCCGACTGGATCGCCTCCTGCGGAGAGGACAGCAGCGTCACCGCCGCGGCGCGCTCGGCCTGCAGGGCGTGCACGAGTGCGCCAGCGTCGCCTGACAGGACAGTGAGCGCGCGTGCCCGTTCGGCGGCGCTCGCCTGCTCGACCTGGTCCAGCAACCCGGCCGTACCGACCACGATCGTCGCGATGGTCGGGACGATCATGATGAGGCCGAGCTTGGTCCAGATGGGCAGATCCCGGATAAACCGGGCGGGCCCGGCGAACCGTGAGGACGTGCCCGGCGCGCTGGGGTTCTTGCTCACCTCACCACCCTCCGTACCGGTGCCCACCGACAGCATCGCCGCCTGGAGGCATCGGTCACCGTGCCGCCGAGTGACCGCGCGGCAGTGTCACGTCAGTCCGGCACCGCGGGCGTCGCCGAACGTGACCACGCCAGATTCCATCACGCCACGTGGCAAAGAGAAAGCCCAGGTACGTCCCGTATCAATGCGTAACGAGACTGTGACACTCCGCCGTCACGATGGATCGCTCCGGAGCCGGAACGGTGGGATCGTACAGACCCGTCACCCGGCCATCAACGCCCGTCAGCCAACCAAGCAACTCCCGTCACGACGTCATCAACGCCGCGTAACCGGGCTTGATCACGGTGTCGATGATGGCGAGCCGCTCATCGAACGGGATGAACGCGCTCTTCATCGCGTTGATCGTGAACCACTGCAGGTCCGCCCAGCCGTACCCGAACGCGTCGACGAGCAGGGCCATCTCCCGCGACATCGAGGTACCGCTCATCAGCCGGTTGTCGGTGTTCACCGTGACCCGCATCCGCAGGTCGCGCAGCAGCCCGATGGGATGTTCGGCGATCGAGGGGGCGGCCCCCGTCTGCACGTTCGACGAGGGGCACATCTCCAGCGGGATACGCTTGTCCCGCACGTAGGCCGCGAGGCGGCCGAGCCGAGGTGCGCTCGGGTCCGTGGTGTCGATGTCGTCGATGATGCGCACCCCGTGGCCCAACCGGTCCGCGCCGCACCACTGGATCGCCTGCCAGATCGAGGGCAGCCCGAACGCCTCGCCCGCGTGGATGGTGAAGTGGAAGTTCTCCCGCTGCAGGTACTCGAACGCGTCGAGGTGGCGGGTCGGCGGGTGGCCCGCCTCGGCCCCGGCGATGTCGAACCCCACCACGCCGACGTCCCGGTACCGCACGGCCAGCTCCGCGATCTCCATCGACCGGGCGGCGTGCCGCATCGCCGTGAGCAGCACGGCCGTACGGATCGGGGTGCCGGCGGCCGCGGCCTGCGCGGACCCGTCGGCCAGGCCGGCCAGCACCGCCTCGACCACCTCCGGCAACGCCAACCCGTGGCGCACGTGCAGCTCCGGGGCGAACCGCACCTCGGCGTAGACCACCCCGTCGGCCGCGAGGTCGAGCGCGCACTCCCGCGCGACCCGGTGCAGCGCCTCGGCGGTCTGCATCACGGCCACGGTGTGGGCGAAGGTCTCCAAATAGCGCTCCAGCGAGCCCGACGTCGCCGCCTGGCGGAACCAGTCGCCCAGCGCCGGCTCGTCGGAGGCGGGCAGAGGGTGGCCGATGACGTCCGCGAGCTCGAGGACCGTCTGCGGCCGCAGACCTCCGTCGAGGTGGTCGTGCAGCAGTGCCTTGGGCGCGCGCCGGATCTCGTCGAGCGTCGGCGCGGTACGGGCTGAGGGCGAAGATTCCGAACCCCACATCGTCATGGGCCGACACTAGTCAGATCACGGCCCCGACGATCCGAGGGAACTGGCGATCGGAGGTAACCGGACGATCGGACGTAACCGGACGATCGGAGGAACGGCGGCCATGCTCGACGAGGTGCTCGACCTGCTCACGTGCCCGGTCTGCGGGGCCAGGCTGGGGCGAGCCGGGTCACCGGGCGGGCTGCGCTGCCCGGCGGGCCATGCGTTCGACGTGGCGCGGCACGGGTACGTGAACCTGCTGGTCGGCCGCGTCCCCGCGGGCACGGATACTCCCGCGATGGTGGCGGCGCGGTCGCAGTTGCACGACGCCGGTCACCTCGCCCCGCTCACCGCGGCGATCGTGGCCCAGCTCCCGCCGACCGTCGCCACCGTGGTTGACGTAGGGGCGGGCACGGGACACCACCTGGCCGCCGTGTTGGCGGCCCGCCCCGGCAGCGTGGGCGTCGCCGTGGACGTCTCCAAGGCGGCGGCTCGCCGCAACGCCCGGGCCCACCCCGCCATCGGCTCGGTCGTGGCCGATGTGTGGCGACGCCTGCCGCTGGCGGACGCCTGCGCCGACGTCATCCTCGACGTCTTCGCTCCCCGCAACGGGGCGGAGTTCCACCGCATCCTGCGCCCCGGCGGCACGCTGCTCGTGGTGACCCCGACCCGGCGACACCTCGCCGAGCTGATCGCACCGCTGGGGCTGCTCACGGTGGACCCGGACAAACGCGACCGCCTGCAGGGCCGTCTCGGCCGCTGGTTCGCCCCGGTACGGCACCACGAGGTGTCGTACGCCCTGCGCCTGGCCCGGCCCGAGGTCGCCCGGTTCGTCGCGATGGGGCCCAGCGCCTGGCACACGACCGAGGCCGAGCTCGGCGACCGGCTCGCGGCGATGAGCGAACCGGTGACCGTGACGATCTCCGTCGACGTGACCACCTGGCGTCCCCACCCGGCCGACGCCTGACGCCGCCACGTACCCGCTGAGGAATCGCCCGCCGAGGAGTCGCCGTCGAGGAGTTACACGTCGAGGTCGATCTCTTCCCAGCCCCGCGGGGGTTCCTGGTAGGGGCCGCGGAAGATCACCGACCAGGCCAGGGCCCACCGGCGCTGGGCGATGAGCTTGGAGTGCACGAGCCCGGGCAGTCGGATCCGGCGCCGCTCCGCCTCCAGGTAGGCCCAGTCCAGGCAGTAGATCAGGTCCAGCGCGGCGGCGGCCTCCGACGCGGGGGCGAGTGTGGGGTTGGCCCGGGTGCGCCAGTCCGAGAACGACTCCTTGGACGGCAGGTGCGGCAGCTTCTCGATCAACTCGCTCGGTGCCGGCTCCCGCGGGTCGATCTCGGGCACCAGTCCCAGCAGCCAGGCCAGTGCGTAGATCGCCTCCAGGTGCAGCGTGAACGACGGGTGCTGCACCACGTCCGGGCTGTCCTCGGCGGCGAGGAAGCTCCACTCGGGCTTGGTGAGGTGGTCCAGCAGGTGCGCGTCGAGCAGCCAGCTCATCGCCGCCTGGCTGGGCATGCCGTAGCAGCGGGCGTACACGACGTTGAGGATCGCGGCACGGCCTTCGATCTCGCTCGGCGGCCGTAGCTCGACGCGGTCGCCCGGTTGCCAGAGCAGCCGAAACTGCGGTGGCGGCGACGGCAGGTCGAGCTGGCGAAGTGTCTCGATGCTGGCGGCTCGAACCCGATGCGGGTCGGGTGCGGGAACGGTCACGGAAGGCACCCCCAGTGGTGGTCGTCGCGGCCCGTCCTCACAGGACACCACAGGCGCCCGGCGTGCGAACTCCAGGCGACCTGCGAACTTCCAGGCTGCCTGCGAACTCTAGCCCGAACCGGCCCGCCGGCGACGCCCACCTCCGCCGCGCGGGTGCTCCGGCGCGGCCACCCGGTCCAGCACCAGCGGGGCGGGCGGCGGGGCGGTCCGGCCGATCGTCACCGCCGTCGCGGCGACCTCCGCCGCGGCGGGAATGCGGGACGCGTCATCGGCCCGCAGCTCGTAGAGCACGTCGCCCGGCCGGACCCGATCGCCGGGGCGGCGGTGCAGCACCATGCCCGCAGCCGGGCTGACCGGGTCCTCCTTGCGCGCCCGGCCCGCGCCGAGCCGCCACGCCGCCACCCCCATCGCGTAGGCGTCGACCGCCGTCACGAACCCCGCCTTCGTCGCCCGCACCAGCTCGCGCTCGCGGGCCTCCGGCAGCGGCGCGTCGGGGTCACCGCCCTGGGCGCGCACCATCGCCCGCCAGGTATCCATCGCCTTCCCCGAGGCCAGCACGTCCGCAGGGTCCACATGGGACAGTCCGACGCAGCCCAGCATCTCGCGGGCCAGGGTGAGCACGAGCTCGACGACGTCGGCCGGTCCACCGCCGGCGAGCACCTCGACCGACTCGGCGACCTTGACCGCGTTGCCGATGGCGTGGCCGAGCGGGGTGGACATACCGGTGAGCAGGGCCACCGTCCGGACGCCCTGCGCGGTGCCGATGTCCACCATCGTGCGGGCCAGCTCCCGGGCGTCGTCGAGGGACTTCATGAAGGCGCCCGTGCCCACCTTGACGTCGAGCACCAGCGCGCTCGTGCCCTCGGCGATCTTCTTGCTCATGATCGAGCTGGCGATGAGCGGTATCGACTCGACGGTCGCGGTGACGTCGCGCAGGGCGTAGAGCTTGCGGTCGGCCGGGGCCAGCCCCTCGCCAGCGGCGCAGATCGCCGCCCCGACGGTGCGGAGCTGTCGCACGAACTGCCGGTTGGTCAGCGCCACCCGGAAGCCGGGGATCGACTCCAGCTTGTCCAGCGTGCCACCGGTGTGACCGAGGCCCCGCCCCGACAGCTGGGGCACGGCCGCCCCGCAGGCCGCGACCAGCGGGGTCAGTGGCAGGGTGATCTTGTCGCCCACTCCCCCCGTCGAGTGCTTGTCCACGGTCGGTCGGTCCACAGCAGACAGATCCAGCCGATCACCGGAGGCCACCATGGCGGCCGTCCACCGGGCCACCTCGGCGTCGGTCATCCCCCGCAGCAGGATCGCCATGGCCAGCGCCGACATCTGCTCGTCGGCCACCACGCCGCGGGTGTAGGCGTCGATGACCCAGTCGATCTGCTCGTCCGACAGCCGCCCGCCGTCCCGCTTGGTGGCGATGACATCGACCGCGGCAAACGGCTCAACGCGCGGCCGTCGCCGCGACGTCGCGGTGGTCGGCCGTACGGTCTGGGCTGACCGTACGGTCTGGGCCGCCCGCCCGGCTGTGCCACGGCCATCCGCGGTCATGCGCCCTCCTCCGACCAGACCCGACCGATCTCGGCCGGAGCTGGACCGGTGCCGGCCCAGGCCAGCTCACCATCGGCGTCCACCACGATCACGCGCGGCGTGCGGGCCCGGCCCCAGGCCACGCCGTCCGCCACGTCAGTCCACATCGGACCCTCCTCGAGGATGCCGCGGCCGTCCTGCGGCCCGGCGGATCGTTCCCAGTACGCCGTCCACACCTGCTGCCCGCGGTCGACGTCGGGGTGCACGAACACGGTGCCCTGGCCGTGATACTGGCGCAGCCGAGGCGGCAGGGCGGGTGGGTGCAGCGGCTCGTGCAGGTCGTCCGGGCCGAAGGCGTGCGGCAGCAGGGCCGACAAGGGAAGCGGGCCGTCCCGGTGGTCGACCAGGCACTGCGGGCCGCCGTGCTCCCAGAGCAGCTGGCGACAGCGGCCGCACGGCATCAGCGGCGCGCCGGTCCGGTCCACACAGGCCACCGCCACGAGGCGTCCGCCGCCCGTGGCGATCAGGGAGCTGACCAACCCGCACTCGGCGCAGAGCGTCACGCCGTAGGAGGCGTTCTCCACGTTGCAGCCGACCACGACCCGGCCGTCGTCGACCAGGCCGGCCACGCCGACCGGGAAATTCGAGTACGGCGCGTAGGCCCGCGACATCGCCTCGGTCGCCGCGGCCCGCAACGCGGACCAGTCCACTGACGCCGACGAGTCCACTGAGGACACGCCTACTGTCCCTTCACGTACGGTCGTCCGTCGGCCGCCGGCGCGCGCACCCGTCCGACCAGCCCGGCCACCGCGATGATCGTGGCGACATAGGGCAGCATGTTGAGGAACTGGCTGGGGATCGGGCTCGCGATCGCGCCCAGGAAGAACGCGAGCGCGCTGCTGAAGCCGAAGAACAGCGACGCCAGCAGGGCCCCGATCGGAGTCCACCGCCCGAAGATCATCGCCGCCAGCGCGATGAACCCGGCGCCGTTGGTCATGCCGAGGTTGAAGTTCGTCGTCGACCACAGGGTGAAGTAGGCGCCGCCGAATCCCGCCACCAGACCAGCGAGCAGCACGTTGCGGTAGCGCAGCGCGAGCACCTTCACGCCGACCGTGTCGGCTGCGGTCGGGTGCTCCCCGACCGCTCGCGTCCGCAGGCCCCACCGGGTCCGAGTCAGTCCGAAGTGGACTATCACGACCAGGGCCAGCGCTCCGTACGTGAAGACGTTGGCCCGGAACAGCACCGGGCCGAGAAGGGGGATGTCGGACAGGACCGGAATGTCCCACGTCGGCACCCGCGACGGCTGGTTGTAGGCGGTCTGGTCGTGGGCCATGATCTGCTTGTAGAGGAAGCCCGTGAGCCCGAGCGCGAAGACGTTGAGCACGATGCCGAGCACGACCTGGTCGACCAGGTAGCGGATCGCCAGCACGGCGAGCATCGCGGCGATAACCAGGCCGCCGATGGCCGCCGCGATCAGGCCCACCCAGACCGTCCCGGCCACGGTGGCGCCCAGCGCCGCGCCGAAGGCGCCCATGAGGAACTGGCCTTCGATCGCCACGTTGATGACGCCCGACCGTTCGCACAGCACGCCGGCGAGCGAGCCGAGGATCAACGGCAGGGCGAGCAACAGCGTCGTGCGCGCCACGTCGCCCAGCGGCATGATGTTGCGACCCTCGGGCGCCTGCGAGATCTGCCAGCACAGGAACGCCAGCACCACCGCCACGATGCCCAGGCCGACGAGCACCGCGAACCAGCGACGCGGGACACCCACGAAGATCGCCACTCCGGCGGCTGCGGCGATCAGTCCAAACAGGACGGCACCGACCGTACCCGTGATGCCCACCGAGGTCCCCGCCACGGTCTCCGCCAACGTGATCCGGGCCTGCCGCTCGGTCGCGAGCGGCCCGAAGATCGACGCCGCGAGCACGCCCGCGATCGCGAAGCCCAGCCCGACGCGGCGCTGCCGGGTCCAGAACCGCACCGGCTCGGCGACCGTCGGGTCATCTACCGTCGTCGAGGTCATGTCACCAGCCCTTCGCCATGCCGGTCTGCAGGTCCGCGGCCGTTGCCGCGCGCAGGCGGAAGACCGCGCTCACCAGCGCGGGCGCCGCGACGAAGACCACGATGACCGCCTGGATCACGTTGACCAGCTCCAGCGAGATGTTGGAAACCGACTGCATCCGGTTCCCGCCGGCCTGCAGGGCGCCGAAGAACAGGGCGGCCAGCAGCACCCCCCACGGCTTGGCCCGGCCGAGCAGGCCGACCAGCAGGCCGTCGAAACCGACACTGCCCACGACCGCGTTGGTCAGGCTGAACGCGGTGCCGAGCACGATGGCCGAACCACCCAGCCCGGCGAGCGCACCGGCGACCGTCATGACCAGCGTGGTGGTGACGGCGACGCTGATGCCGGCGGTGCGGGAGGCGTCAGGGTTCAGCCCGACCGCACGCAGCTCGAAGCCGAACGTCGAGCGGCGTAGCAGCCAGGCCACGGCCCAGGTGGCGAGGACCGCGACCACGATGCCGAGGTTCATCCGCAGGCTCGGGCCGAGCGGCTCGAGCAGGCGGGGCAACGCCGCCGAGCGGTCGACCGGCTCGCTGATCGCGTCAGTGCGGCCGGTCATCCGGATGCCGTTCTGGATGATGAGCCAGCCCAGGAAGTACAGGGCCACGTAGTTGAGCATGATCGTGGTGATGACCTCGTGGGCGCCCGTCCGGGCCTTCAGGAAACCCGGAATGAAGCCCCACAACGCACCTCCGAAGGCCCCGGCGAGCAGCGCCACCACCAGGTGCACCCCGACCGGCAGCGGGAGCAGGAAGCCCGTGAGCCCGGCCCCGATCGCACCCATGATCGCCTGGCCCTGGACGCCGATGTTGAACAAACCGCCACGGAAGGCGAGCGCGAACGCCAGACCCGTGAAGGCCAAGGGGGCCGCGTAGGTCAGAGTCTCGGAGATCGGGAAGAACACGCGGTCCCAGCCGCCGCCGGGCTGCCCGCGCAGGGTCAGCGCCACCGTGTCCGGGTTGATGATCGATCCCTTGAAGAGGTTGGCGTACGCGTCGCTGACCTTGTGCCAACTCGCCGAGAGCGCGTCCGACGGCCGTGCGAAGAAGTAGCCGTACATCGCGCGGATCTTGGCATCGGAGATGATGATCAGGAGCGCCCCGACCACCATGGCGAGCACGATCGCCAGCACGGTGATCGTGACCGTGTTGCTGCGCCACAGCCCTCGCAGGAACCGGGCGGCGAACGGCTCCGGCCCGGCAGGGCCGGACGGCTCGGCCGCGGAGGGGGCGTCGCCCGCCTGGCCGCGGGTCGGCGGGACAGCGTCGGCGGTCATGCCGCGACTCCGCTGGTCACCCCGGCCATGAGCAGGCCCAGCTGGTCGCGCGGTGTCTCCGGCGACACGATGGCCAGAATCCGGCCGCGGTACATCACCGCGATCCGGTCGGCCAGCGCGACCACCTCGTCCAGTTCGCTCGTCACCAACAGCACCGCCGTTCCGATGTCGCGTTCGTGAATGATCTGCCGGTGGATGAACTCGATCGAGCCCACGTCGACGCCCCGCGTCGGCTGGGCGGCCACGAAGAGCTTGAGCGGCCGGGAGAACTCGCGGGCCACGATGACCTTCTGCTGGTTACCCCCGGAGAGAGTGGCCGCCGGAACGTCGTGCGACGGGGTTCGGATATCAAACTGCTCGATGCGCTCGCGCGCGGACCGGTCCACCGCCGCGAGGTCCCGCGTGAACCGGGTCCCGAAGGGTGGCCGGTCGTACAGGTCGAGCACCAGGTTCTCGGCGACGGTGAAGTCCTTGACCAGGCCGTCGACGCTGCGGTCCTCGGGCACGTAACCCACGCCGGCCGCGAGGATCTGCTTGGTGGTGCGGCCGGCCAGGGACTCCCCGGCCAGCGTCACGGACCCGGCGATGGGCCGGCGGAGCCCCATGATCGTCTCGACCAGCTCGGTCTGGCCGTTGCCCTGCACGCCGGCGATGCCAAGGACCTCCCCGCTGCGCACGCTGAGGTCCACGCCGTCGACCGCCCGATGCCCCCGCTCGTCGTTGACCACGAGCCCGGCGACCTCCAGGACCACCTCACCGGGCTTGGCCGGCTGCTTGTCCACACGCAGCAGCACCGAGCGGCCCACCATCATCGAGGCGAGCTCGGCCTCGCTGGCCGACGGCTCGGCGGTCCCGACGGCGCGGCCGCGGCGCAGCACCGTGATCCGGTCCGCGATCGCCTTGACCTCCTTGAGCTTGTGGGTGATGAAGATGATCGACTTCCCGGCGGCCCGGAGAGTGCGCATGACCTCGAGCAGCTCGTCGGTCTCCTGGGGGGTGAGCACCGCGGTCGGCTCGTCGAGGACGAGGAGCTCGACGTCGCGGGTCAACGCCTTGATGATCTCGACGCGCTGTTGCACGCCGACCGGCAGGTCCTCGATCGTGGCGTCGGGGTCGACCGCGAGCCCGAACCGCTCCGACACCTCAATGACCTCGCGCCGGGCCCGGCGCCGGTCGAGCATCCCGAGCAAACCGCCGCGCGTCGACTCGTGACCGAGCATCACGTTCTCGGCGACCGTGAAGACCGGCACGAGCATGAAGTGCTGGTGCACCATGCCGATGCCGTGGGCGATGGCGTCGCGCGGGCTCCGGATGCGGACCGCCTCGCCGTTGACCAGGATCTCGCCCTCGTCAGGCTGGTACAGGCCGTAGAGGACGTTCATGAGCGTCGACTTACCGGCCCCGTTCTCACCGAGCAGGGCGTGGATCTCGCCCGGCTCGACGGTGAGATCGATGTGATCGTTGGCCACCAGGTCCCCGAAGCGCTTGGTGATGCCACGCAGTTCGAGTCTCAGCGCAATCACCTCTCAACAGAGGCATTTCTCAACAGAGGCCGGCCCCCACGGCGATGATCTCACCACGGGGGCCGGCCCAATGTCACTACCTACCGCCGGTCAGGACTACTTCGGCTGCGCCGGAGACTCGACCTTGACCTTGCCGGAGATGATGTCCTGCTTGAGCTGCTCGATCTCGGACTTGAGCTCGGCGGGGATGTCGTCGTCGAACTCGTGGTACGGGGCGAGCGAGACTCCGTTGTTCGCCAGCGTGCCGATCGTGCCGCCGGTGAGCAGGCCGTTCGTGGTCGAGGCCTTCAGCGCGGCCTCCTTCACGAGGTCCGGAATGTTCTTCACGACCGTGCTGAGGAACACGTTGCAGTACTGCTGCGCGCTCTCGCAGCCGTCAATGTCGACCCAGATGACCACGTACTGGCCGTTGGAGGCCTGGGCCGCGGCGGCCGTGCCGAGGCCGGTACCACCGGCAACCGGCATGATCACGTCGGCGCCCTGGGCGACGAAGGCGTCAGAGATCGCCTTGCCGCGGGCCTGGTCGATGAAGCTCTCCGCGAACGTGCCGCTCCGCGACGCCTTGTCCCAGCCGAGCACCTCGACGTTGGTGCCCTTCTGCTCGTTGTAGTAGGCCACGCCGTCGACGAAGCCGTCCATGAAGATCGTGACCGGGTCGATGTTCAGGCCACCGTAGGTCGCCACCTTGCCGGTCTTGCTGTAGCCAGCCGCGAGGTAGCCCGCGAGGAAAGCGGCCTGAGCGGTGTCGAACTGCATCGAGAAGACGTTGTTCGGCGTCGCCTTGAAGTCCACGATCGCGAACTGCTTGTCGGGGAACTGCGCGGCGACCTTGTTGGTGGCGTCGCCCATGAGGCCACCCACCGCCAGGATGAAGTCGCAGTCACCCTGCGCGTACTGGGTGAGGTTCGGCTCGTAGTCGGCCTCAGACTCGGACGACGTGTTGACCGGCTCGGCGAACAGGTCGCTCTCGGCCGCAGCGTTGGTCAGGCCCTTGAACGCGGACGTGTTGAATGAGCGGTCATCAATACCGCCGATGTCGGTCACCATGCAGGCCTGATAGGTACCGGCCGACGACTGGTTGCCCGGCGTCTCTTGAGGTGCCTCGCCGCACGCGGCCAGCGCCAGCCCGCCGGCCACCGCGACAGCAACAACCTTCATCCCTCGCGCTGTGCGCAAGATGATCTCCTTCCTCCCATCACCGCACCACACGCGGCGATGCCACGGTCGGCAGATTACGCCGCGGAAATGGCCACTCCACCCTTGCGCAATAGGGCGGCGCCACGGCGTTATGCGGTCGTGACCCTTCCGTGTCCGGGCGGGCGACAGAGATCACAAGCCGCACGCACCAGCGGGCTCGGACCCACCCGTCAGACCAACCGACCCTCGACCGGCGGGCCATCACGCAGCGTCACCGCCAGATGACCGTCCCGCCAGACGACGGCCACCTACCGCCAGAAGACCGCCACCGCTGCGTTGACCAGCGTGAGTCCGATGATCGCGAGGAAGTGGCCCGAGCTGACCACGTCGCGCTTGCGGGAGAAGAACACCATCACGAAGATCGCCAGGGCGAGCACGAACTTGACCACGAGCTTGGCCGGGTCCAGTTCGTACGGCCGCGGGAACGGAGCGCTCAGCGCGACGCCCGTGACGAGCTGAGCCCCAGCGCCCCAGATCATGGGCGCGTTGATCCGCACGGGCTTGACGACGTACTGCGCGACCGCGGCACCGAGCAGCACCGCGAAACCCACCAGGTGGGCGTAGAGCAGGATCAGCCGGAGGGTATCCATGCCGCCGCATCCTGCCACAACGACCGGTATCGGCGAGCCGCACGGGTCCGGGCGCCCGTTGCGGCGATGATGAGCGCACGGCGTCGGTGACCTCGGGTAACCGCCGTCGCGGCGATAGCACGCCGAGCCAAGCAGGCCGAGCGAAAGGTACGCCCGTGGGAGATGTGGTAACCCTGGACCTGCCGGAGGATTCTCCGATGCAGGCGATGCCCTGGATCATCACGTTCGAGCCTCTCCACGACGACGAGTCCTGGGAACCCGTGGTATGCGGCCCCTACGAGCGGGCGCACGCCTTGTCGCTCGCCGAGACGGTCGTCGCCGACGAGGACCTGCTGGCGGTCGTCGAGCCGGTCTATCCCCACGCCTCGGTCGACGAGATCCACGCCGCGATCAACGAGTCGATCGCGGCGGCCCGGGAGATTGAGGAACTGGAAGACGAACTGGACGCCGACGAGCTGGAGGCCGCCGATCTGGAGGCCGACGACGCCGCGTACGACGAGGAGAGCGAGGTCGACATCTCGCTCGAGGCGGACGAGGAGGAGATCCCCGTCGTGGAGGCCACTCCGCCGCCGTCGCCCGACGAGATCCGGGCCGGCTTCGTCCGCATCGCCAACCGCCTCGCCGCCGTCTGACCCGCACGGTCCGACAACCGGCCTTCCGGGCCCGGTCCGATCCCGGACCAGCCACGCCCCGGATCGGACCGGGCCCGTTCCCGGCCGCCTGGACGGCTATCGAAGTATTGGCAACCTACGGCACGTCGCTCCGGCCCACGCGGCTGCCCGGCTCGACCTCCCGGCCCGCCAGGCGGATGCCGGCGAGGCCCCGCCCGATGTCGACCGCGGCGCCTGAGCGGGCGGTGGCCGCGAACGCGGCCCCGAAGAGGATCACCTGGTTGAGCGCGTAGAGGTAGACGAGCAGGCCGACCGCGCCGGTCACCACGGCGTACGCCGCCCGGTGCTCGGCGCGGGCGATGAACAGGCGCCCGACCGTGTTGAGCAGTTGGATACCTACGGCCACGAGAAGCGCCGCCGGCACCAGCCGCCGCGGGCTCAGCCGCAGCCGCGAGACGCCGGTGAGCATCGCGGCGGCCAGAGCCAGGTTGATCATCAGCTCCAGCACGGGACCGACGATCACCGTCACGACCCGGGACCCGGGGGCCAGCCGCGTCACCAACGCGTCGATCGCGCTGGTGGTGGCCAGGGAGGCCCCGAGCAGCAGGCCCAGCCCCACGAGCATCCCGAGATCCACCAGGCGCCGCAGCAGCCAGTGGCCGGGATGCTGGTCGACCAGCCAGACGGCGCGCAGCGAGGAGCGCAGCGCCTCCACCCAGCCGATCCCGGAGATCAGCAGCGCGAGGCTGGCCAGCACGGTCACCCCGCCCCCGCCGACCTCGCGGGCGGTCGGCGCGACCCAGGGCAGGTTCGCCTGCAGGTAGTCGCTCACCGCCGAGACCGCGCCGGCCTCGGCGGGTCGGAGCAGCCGCCCCACGATCGAGTACAGCAGCACGCCGAGCGAGAACACCGCGAAGAACGCGTAGTACGAGATCGCCGCGGCGAGGCGCCCGCCGAGCACCTCGCTGAACCGCTCACCGGCCCGCCACACGTGGTCCGCGAGCCCCGACCGCGCTCGCGCCGTCGCCACCGCGCGCCCGAACCTGGCCGCCACGCTGCCGAGGTCCACGCCCGGATCATGCCCCACCGCCCCGGCCCGTGCGGTCGAAACGAGCGGGACAGCTCAACCCGGGCGAAGCGGGCTCAGGCCGCTGTGCTGGGCGGGAGGAACCCGACGCGGTCGTAGACGGCGGCGAGCGTGGCCGAGGCGACGGCCCGGGCCTTCTCGGCCCCGATCGCGAGCAGCTTGTCCAGCTGGGCCGGGTCGTCCAAATAGGACTTCGTCCGGGCCTGAATCGGAGCGACGAAGTCGGCGACCACCGCCGCCAGGTCCTTCTTGAGATCGCCGTACCCCTTGCCGGCGTACGCCTCGACCAGCTCCTCGATGCTGCGCCCGGTCAACCCGGAGTAGATCGTCAGCAGGTTCGACACCCCCGGCTTGTTCGCCGGGTCGAAGATGATCTCCCGCCCAGTGTCGGTCACCGCCGACCGGATCTTCTTGGCCGAGCGGGCCGGGTCGTCGAGCAGCTCGATGATCCCGTTGGGCGAGGAGGCCGACTTGGACATCTTCGCCGTCGGCTCCTGCAGGTCGGTCACCTTGGCCGTGCCCTTGAGGATGTACGCGTTCGGCAGCGTGAACGTTGGCCCGAAGGTCGTGTTGAACCGCTGCGCGAGGTCGCGGGTGAGCTCGAGGTGCTGGCGCTGGTCCTCACCCACCGGCACCTGGTCGGCCTGGTAGAGCAGGATGTCGGCCGCCTGCAGGATCGGGTAGGTGAACAGGCCCACCGAGGCCCGGTCGGTGCCCTGTTTGGCCGACTTGTCCTTGAACTGGGTCATCCGGCTCGCCTCGCCGAACCCCGTGATGCAGCCGAGCACCCAGGCGAGCTGGGCGTGCTCGGGCACGTGCGACTGCACGAACAGCGTGCACCGCTCCGGATCCAGCCCGATCGCCAGCAGCTGGGCCGCGCTCACCCGCGTCCGCCGCCGCAGCGCCTCCGGATCGTGCCCCATCGTGATCGCGTGCAGGTCGACCACGCAGTAGAACGCGTCATGGCTCTCCTGCAACGCCACCCAGTTCCGCAACGCCCCCAGGTAGTTGCCGAGGTGGAACGAGTCAGCCGTCGGCTGGATCCCCGACAGCACCCGCGGCCGGGCGGCCGGGCTGGCGTTCTTGCGTTCACGGGCAGGCATGCCGCCATTCTCTCAGCCGAGCGCCGTGACCAGACGTGGCGGCCCAGCTGATAGGAACCGACCGAGCCGTGTCGATGCTTCGAAGGACTCTTCGGAATTCAGGCATCGTCGGATGATGGACGGAGCTGGGATGCGCGGGCGAGGAGGGGGTCGACCAGGCGACGGCCGCGAAACGCTCCGGCGCCGGCAGACCCAGCTCCTTGGCCACGCAGACCGCCAGGTAGCCCACGGTCGCCGCGTCCCGGTAGTCCAGGTCACCGGCCCAGTGGTCCAGGTCATCGATATTGATCAAGGACAGGGCGCCGAACGCGTCGGTCAGGTACTGCCGATTCCGTTCGCGGAGGGCGCGTAGGGCACTTCGCGCGGCGAAGTGCAGCAGGTGCAGGGCGTCGTCGTCCCTGAGCGCCGGCCGGCTTCGACGGCGGACGAACGCGGCGATCGCTTCGTCCACGGGCGACTCCAGCCATCGCCACAACGGGAGTTCGGCGACGGCGTATCCGCGCCCTCCCCAGAGCCGACGCAGCAGGCCGCGCAGCGTCCACCCCCGCTCGCCCGCCTGACGCAACCAGAACGGCCACCGCATCGATAACCTCCCCGCCCCGGGCGTCCAGCGCAGGCTAACGCACCGGCTGGTGACCTCCATCGACGGTGCCAGCCGGCTAGGCCTAGCCGGCCAGCTCACTTTCATGACCGGCCATCCGTAGTCGCCACCCGCCGACGCCGCTCGGCCGTTCGACGGGTTCGGGGGAGGGGGAGGCTGTCAAGCGGTCAGTCGGCTTCCGGTAAGCTGATCGGCGTTGCCACGGCGAGGGCAGCGCCTGCGCGCGCACCGGGCGGGGCTCGTGTGGGTAGCTGCCGTGATTCGACGCGGTGCCCCGGACACCGCTCCGACGCGCCCTCGTCCGGGCCACCGCCCACCTACCGAGCTACGAAACGTGCAGGAGTTACCCCGTGTCCGAGGTAAAGATCAGCGCCGAACTGCGCACCGAGTTCGGCAAGGGCGGCGCCCGCCGTACCCGTCGGGCCGGAAAGGTGCCGGCCGTGCTGTACGGGCACGGTGAGCCACCCAAGCACATCGCGTTGCCCACCCGAGAGTTCGCGGCGGCGATTCGCCACGGCGGGATGAACCAGATCTTCAACATCGCCCTCGCCGACGGCACGCAGACGCTCGCACTGACCAAGGCCATCCAACGCAACCCCGTCAAGGACACCATCGAGCACGTCGACCTGGTTGTCGTGCGGCGGGGCGAGCGGGTCACCGTCGAGGTGCCGGTTCAGCTGGTCGGCGAGGCGGCCAAGGGCACGCTCGTCGTGGTGGAGCACGACCGGGTCGCGGTCACCGCGGAGGCCATGCACCTGCCCGAGCAGCTGGAGGCGTCGATCGAGGGCCTCGAGGTGGGGGCTCACGTGACCGCGGGCAGCGTGAAGCTGCCGTCCGGCGTGGCCCTCGCCGGGGACCCGGAGCAGATCCTCGCGGTGATCACCGCGGAGCCGACGGCCGAGCAGCTCGGCGCCGTTGCCCCGGCGCCCTCCGAGGCGGAGGAGGCCGAGGAGGCGGAGCGGGCCGCCGAAGGCGAGGCGGGCGCCCCGTTGGCCGAGGCCCAGGCCGGCGTCTGATCGGGGGTCACGCCCGTGTGGCTCGTGGCCGGGTTGGGCAATCCCGGCCGCGCGTACGAGCACAACCGCCACAACGTCGGGTTCATGATCGTGGACCTGCTCGCCCGGCGTACGGGTTCGCGGTTTGGCCGGCACCGGCGGGCCGTGGCCGAGGTCGCCGAGACCCGACTCGGGGTCGGCCTCGACGCGCCCGCGCTGGTGCTGGTCAAGCCGATGTCGTACATGAACCTCTCGGGCGGGCCGGTGGCCTCGCTCGCGAACTTCTACAAGGTGCCCGCGCAGCGGATCATCGCCGTGCACGACGAGCTGGATCTTCCGTTCGGAGTCCTGCGGACCAAGATCGGGGGCGGCGAGGGCGGTCACAACGGCCTCCGCTCCATCAGCCAGGCCCTGGCCACCCGGGACTACCTGCGCGTACGCTTCGGCATCGGCCGTCCCCCCGGCCGGCAGGACCCGGCCGACTACGTGCTGTCCGACTTCACCGCGGCTGAGCGCAAGGACCTCGACTACCTCGTGGACCGAGCCGCCGACATCGTCGAGTCGCTGATCCGGGTCGGTCTCGATGCGACCCAGAACGTCTACCACGCCACGCCGTAGCGGCGAGGTCCTCCCGCTTCATCACCCGCGACCGCGGCCGACGTGTCAGGTCCCGTCGGCGAGCCGGATCCGTACGCGGCGATTGGCCTTGCCCTTGCTCTCCACCTTGACCACGCTGACGCGGCCGATCTGGCGGGTCGAGGCGACGTGGGTACCACCGTCGGCCTGTTGATCGAGACCAACGATGTCGACGATGCGGATCTCCTGCTCGTCCGGGGGGATCAGGTTGGCCTGGGTCCGAATGATGTCGGGCAGGGCGAGCGCCTCCTCGCGGGGCAGCACTCGCACGTCGATGCGGCGGTCGGCGACGACCTCCGCGTTGACCGCCTCTTCCAGCCGGGTCTTGAAGTCGGACGGGATCTCCGGGAGGTTGAAGTCCATCCGGGCCTCGCCGGGCTCCATGTTCCCGCCGGTGACCAGCGCCCCGAAGTCGCGGAACACGACCCCGCACAGCACATGCAGGCCCGAGTGGGTCCGCATGAGCAGGCTGCGCCGCTCGTCGGCGACCGCACCCCGCACCGCCGTGCCGGGCGGCGGCACCGGGTCGCCCGGCGCCGGGATCAGGTAGAGATCGTCGCCCTTGCGAGTGCCGATGATGTGCGTCTCCACCCCGCCCCACAGCAGCACGCCATGGTCGGGCGGCTGTCCGCCACCACCGGGGTAGAAGGCGGACCGGTCCAGCACAATGCCCGCCTCGGGGTCGGCCGGGTCGGACCAGACGACCGTGCACTCCCACTCGCGCAGGGTCGGGTCAACGAGGTCGAGGCGCTCGGTGCGCCCATGGTGCGTGACACCCACGGCGGCCACCTTACCGCCCGGGCGGGGCCGACCCAGCGCCCGGCCGACCCGCCTAGCTGTTGAGGAATTCGCTGATCCGGAGCCGGAGGTCGGCGCGGTTGGTCCAGAGCACGGCCGGCTGATCGTAGATGTGCAGGGTCGCGTTGGGCAGCACCTCGGCCAGTTGCTCGGCGACCTGGGGCGGGTGGGTCGCGTCGCCCCGGCAGCCGATCACCAGGGCCGGGGCGGTGACGCCGGCCAGCACCGAGCGGTCGGGCAGAGCGGCCTGGCCGGGCAGGTCGGCGATCGCCGGCGCGAGACCGTCGCGCAGCAGCGCGTCCATGCGCTCGCGGATGTAGCGCCACGCGGCCGGCCGGTCCCGCAGCGCGACCGGAATCTCCGCCGACAGAAGCGTGGCGATCGCGGCCGCGTCCTCGGCCTGCACCGCCTCCAACAGCGCCTTGGTGCGGGTGGCCGCGGTGGTGGGGCGCACCTCGTCGAGCACGGCCGGCAGATAGAAGACCACCTTCTCGAACCGGTCGGGCGTCTGGGCGAGCAGCCGGCACAGCGCGCCGGCGCCGAGGCTCACACCCAGCGCGCGGGTGGCGCCGAACTCGTCGGCCACCGCCCGCAGGTCGGCGGCCAGGTCCGCGTACGTGATCTCCCCCGCCGGCGGGTCGGAGCGGCCGTGGCCCCGGAACTGGAAGAACACCTTGCGCCCGGCGACGCCGCTACCCAGCGGACGGGTGTCGGCGATGCCGCCGGCGATACCGTGGGCGAACGCGGTGGTCGGGTCGCCCTCCCCCGCCACCAGATACTCCAGTGTCGCGCCGTGCGGCATCGGGCGTCGTTGGGTCGGCATGAGGCTGAGCAGCGGCCGGCCGGGTTCGTCCCGGCCGCGCGGCGCGGGCCACCGCTTCGATTTGCCCTCGGGGGGCGGCGGCCAACGAAATGTCTTCACCAGCCGCCGCGTCCGTTCGTCACGTCTCGCAGCGCCGGCCGCACGTCCAGCAGGTAGACGGCCGCAGCCGTGATCGCCGCCATCAGGAAGACAATGCGGAAGAGGAAGACCGGCAGGAGCAGGCCGCACATGGTGGTCACGACCACCGCGCCCAGCAGGATACCCAGCCACTGGTTCTTCGACAGGTTCCCCACGACCGGAAACGCGTCAGCCCGCTGCGTCAGGCAATTTATCAATGCAAAGACCTCAATTACTAGCAGCGCGTACGTGATGACAAGGTCGAGGTACTTCTGCACGTCGAGGAAGAACAGCACGGCCAGAGCCACGGCCACCAGCTTAGCCAACGGCTCTGGCCGTCAGCCGTAGCGTCAGCCCTTCGTCGGTGCCGCCTTCTTCACGGCCTTCTTGGCCACGGTCCGCACGCCGTTGGCGGAGACAGCGGCGGCCTTCGCCGAAGCGGCCGCAACCTTCGCCGACGCGGCGACGGGTGACGCGGTGGTGCGCCGGCGGGCGCGGGCCGCGTCGACAACCTCCTCACCACGGGCGACCAGGCCACCGTAGACCTCACGGGCCTCGGTGACGAGCATGCTGACCCGCGCCGGTAGCTGGGTGCGCAGGGTCTCGACCCGGCCGGGCAGCTCAGCCCGCAGCGTGCGCACCCGGGGCACGACCAGCTCGCGCAGGGCCTCCACCCGCTCGGGCAGCGCCCGCAGCCGGCGGTAGGCGATCTCACCCGCGCCGGCGACGGCGTAGATCGGCTTCGGCAGCCGGATGGTGTCAGTAGCGTCCGTCGTTGTCATGATCGTTTATTCCTCTCCCTGGTTGGCGCGCCCCCGCGGCGAGGACACGGTCTCGCGCCGGACCCGCCGGGGGCGGGCACCGGCCTGGTCGCTTCGGACCGCCCGGCGGGCAGCCCTGCCCACGCTGGCGTGATCGGTGGCGGCGTGATCGGTCGCCGCGTGATCGGTAGCGGCGCGATCGGTAGCGGCGCGATCGGTAGCGGCCCGCGCGTGCGCGTTCTCGCGACGGAACGTCTCATAGATCTGGGTCAACGACTGCTTCTGGGCGGCGGTGAGATCGGGGTCGGCGGCGATCGCCCCGAGCACGGAGTGACCGTCCTTGTCCGGCAGCAGACCGGCCCGCAGGTACATCAGCGCGGTCGACACCCGCAGCGCGCCCGCGATCTGCGACAGCACCTCGGCGGACGGCCGCCGCAGCCCGCGCTCGATCTGGCTCAGGTACGGATTGGAGACGCCGGCCCGGGCCGCGAGCTCACGCAGCGAGATGCGCGCGTTGTTACGCAGGTCGCGGATGAATCCGCCGATGTCGCGGGGCAGGTCGGTCGGGCGCTGCACACCTCACACGCTAGGCCGGGGCGCTAACAATTGCAAGCACGGCGCTAACACCGGCAAGCGTGAGTCTGCTCACCGTCGCCAGCGGTGATGGTGTGGGACGGGCCGGCAAGCGTCGATGGATAACGCGTCATCCGGCTGGAATGCGTCGATCAGAACGAATCTATCGATCAGGGCGAATTCGTCGATCCGGCTCGATTCATAGGGCGACCGGGGAGTGCGGATGTCGCGGCACTTCCCGGTTCGCCGACCCGTCAGCGACCGGGGATGGCGAGCAGCTCGCGAGCCTGGGCCGGGGTCATCGGCGGACGCTGGGCGAGGCGGGCCAGCGCGGCGGCGCGGGCGACGAGCTGCGCGTTACTCTCCACCGGCTGGCCCTTGGCGTACGTGATCGTGTCCTCCATGCCGACCCGCAGATGCCCACCCGCGGACAGCGAGGCGAGCATGACCGGCAGGGTCGCCCGCCCGATGCCGGTGGCCGAGAACGTCGTCCCGGCCGGCAGGTTGCGCAGGGCATTGACGCAGGCCACGAGCGCGTCGGCCGTGCCCGGCATGCCCCCGGGCACGCCCATCACGAGATCGACGTGGACGTGCCCGCCGACCGGCAGGCCATAGCGGTCGAGCAGGCGCTCCAACGCCGCCAGGTGGCCCAGATCGAAGATCTCGTACTCCGGCACGATGCCGCGCTCCTGCATGCGCGTGTGCAGCTCGACGATGAACTCCCACCGGTTGAGGAAGACGTCGTCGCCGAAGTTGACCGTCCCCATCGTGCAGGAGGCCATCTCGGGCGCGGCCTCGAGGACGGTCAGACGGGCTGACTCAGGGTCGGTGACCGCGCCGCCGGTGGAGAGCTGCACGATGAGGTCGGTCGCCTCCCGCAACGCCGCCACGGTCTCCCGCAGCCGGCCGAGGTCCAGCGTCGGCTGGGTCTGATCGTCACGAATGTGTACGTGGATGACGCTGGCGCCGACCGACTCGCACTCCGTGGCGGTCGCCACCAGCTCGGCCAGCGTCACCGGCAGCGCCGGAACCTGCGCCTTGTCGACCTCGGCCCCGGTGGGGGCCACGGTGATCAGCGTCGCGTCGGTCATGCATCCTCCCCCACCGCTGGCGCCGCGGCGCCGTCCGGCTCCGTATCGATGGCTGCGGTCGCTGGTCCCACGCGCAGGGTCGCGTCGTCGGGGACCGTACGCTTCACAACCGCGAGCGCCACCGGCCCGAGCTCGTAGTGGCGGGCCGCCGTTCCGACGAAACCCACCGCCCGGCCGTCGTCCGTCGTGACCGGCGTACCGGGCGCCGGCAGCTCATCGGTGGATATGCCGTCCAGGTGCAGCAGCACCAGCCGGCGCGGCGGTCGACCCAGGTTGTGGACCCGCGCCACGGTCTCCTGCCCCCGGTAACAGCCCTTGTCGAGGTGCACGGCTCCCGCGAGCCAGCCCACCTCCGCCGGCAGCGTCCGGTGATCGGTCTCCTTGCCGAGCCGGGGCCGGCGATCGGCGACGCGCAGCGCCTCGAACGCCCACAGGCCGGCGGGCCGCAGGCCGAGGGAATCCACCACAGTGGACACTGTCGACCGCGGCACAAGGAGGTCGAAGCCGTACGGCATCCGCCGTGCGTACCCGCCGGACGCAACTGCGGCCACGGCGTAGCGGGCGCTCGCCGCCTTCGCCACCGCGCCGCTGGCGAACTTGGGACCGGGAACGGGCGCGATCACGGGGGGTTCGAGCGACGGCACGCCCAGCCGGGCGACCGCCTCGGCGCTGGCCGGCCCGACCACCGACAGAACGGCCCAGGCGTCGGTGACCTCGGCCGGCTCGACGCGCATCAGGAACCGCATGCGGGTCAGAAACTCCAGCAGCGCCCCCGCGGTACCGGGCTCGACATCGAGAAACGTGGTCGTGCCGTCATCCAGCACGACCGCGTGATGCTCGACGTGGCCGTGCGGGGAGAGCACCAGCAGCTCGGTGCCGGTCATCGGCGGCAGCCCCGACAGGTGCTGGGTGGTGAGGCTGTGCAGCCAGGTCAGCCGGTCCTCGCCGGCGATGGCGAGCACGCCCCGGTTGCTCCGGTCGACCACCCCGGCCGCCGCGGCCAGCTGCCGTTGCTCCCGAACCGGGTCGCCGTAGTGCGCCGCCACACCACGGTCGAGGTCGGCAGGGTCGATCGCCTCGACGGCGACGGCCCCGGGTACGGCGAAGCCCGCTCCACCCCCTGCGGCGGAACCCGCCGTGCCCGCCGACATCACTCCTCGCCTCCGCACAGACCGCAGACCCCGAACAGCGCGACGTGCCCCCGGTCGACGAAGAACGACTTCTCCTTCTCCAGGGTCTGCGCGAGCGCGTCGAGCACGCCGGCCGGGACGTCATCCACCCCGCCGCAACTGCGGCAGACCAGGTGCACGTGCTGCTCCTCGGACACCCCGTGATACGTCGGCGCACCGTGCGAGAGGTGGGTGTGGGTCACCAGACCCAGCTCCTCGAGCAGCTCCAACGTACGATAGACCGTTGTAATATTGATACCTGCCGCTGTCCGCGCCACCTCGCTGTGCACCTGGTCGGGCGTCGCGTGGCCGAGCCGGTAGACGGCCTCGAGCACGAGCTGACGTTGGGCCGTCAGGCGCAGCCCCCGGGCGCGCAACGTATCGGCCAGCGACGGCTGGCTGGCGTGCAGGCGGGCAGACGGCGACACGGCTGCAATGCTAGTTCGCCGGCTTCCCGCGCTCCGCTCCTGTGCGGGCGACGCCCACGCGGTCCGGACTGGCCGACGGCCGTCACGAGCCCCGAGACAGGTCGTCACGAGCCCGCGGAGACCGGCCGTCGCGAGCCCCCGGGGACCGGACCGGCGGGCGCGCACCCGGCCCCGCTGCGGCCGCGGACCGCGGGTAGGCTCCCGGGGCGTGAGCGACCCGACGCGTGTGCTGGCCGTCCTCGGCCGGGGGGTCGTTCCGGCCGATACCCCGTTCGTCCGGGGCGACGACCTGGGTATCGTGCGCGGTGACGGCATCTTCGAGGTCATGCACGTCCGTGCCGGGCGCCCGTGGCTGCTCGAGGAGCACCTCAACCGCTTGGCCGGATCGGCCGCCCGCATGGAACTCGCCGTGCCCCCGCGCGCGGCCCTGGTCGAGTTGGTCGATCAGGCGGTCACCGCCTGGCCGGCCCACGTCGAGGGCGCCCTGCGTCTCGTCTGCACCCGCGGTCCGGAGGCGGGCGGCGATCCGACGGTCTACGCCACTGTTTTCGCCATCGCCCCCGAGAGCATCCGCGCCCGGCGCGACGGGCTGCACGTGCTCACCGCGACCCTCGGCCTGCCGGCCCGGCTCCGCCCCGACACCCCCTGGCTGCTCGGTGGGGCCAAGACCCTGTCCTACGCGACGAACATGGCCTCGCTGCGCTGGGCGAAGGCCAGCGGGGCCGACGACGTGCTGTGGGTCTCCTCGGACGGGTACGCATTGGAGGGGCCGATCTCGTCGCTCGTCTGGCGCCAGGGGTCGACGCTCTACACGGTGCCCGCGAAACAGACCGGGATCCTCGCCGGCACCACGGCGGCGTACCTGCTGGCCCACGCCGGGGAGATCGGCCTGGCGGCCGACGAGGCGCTCGTCACCCCGGCCGAGCTCCAGTCGGCCGACGGGGCCTGGCTCACCTCGTCGGTCCGCGGGCCGGCGCCGATCCGGACGCTGGACGGCACCCCACTGCCGTACGACCCCGACGTCACGGCCCGCATCCGTACGCTGCTCGGCTTCCCGCTTCCGCCCGAGCCCGCGGCCACGAGCTGACCAACTCCTCATAAGGGGCAATCCCCCCTGAACCCGGGCCATCGGCCCTACGCTGACCGCATGGTGTACGCAGCGGACGGCGGTGGGGTCGCAGGCGTCGTCGACAACGTGGTCAACGTCGCCATCAAGGTCGTCATCTTCCTGGCGATCATCGGGCTCGGCTGGCTCGTTGCCCGGTGGATCCGCAAGCTCCTCGGCGCCCTCCTGCGTCGGGTTGGCTACGACCGGGCAGCCGAGCGCGGCGGGCTGAACCGGATGCTGGGCCAGCGGACCGCCAGCGACGTCACCGCCCAGTTGGTGATGCTCGCCTTCCTGCTGCTCGTGCTCCAGCTCGCCTTCGGCATCTTCGGGCCGAACCCCATCAGCAATCTCATCTCCCGCGTGATCGAGTGGCTGCCGAAACTGTTCGTCGCCATCGTGATCGTGGTAGTCGCCGCCGCGATCGCCGGCTGGGTCAAGGACGCGATCTCCGGCGTCCTGGGCGGCGTCAGCTACGGTCGGGCGATCGCCACGGCCGCCCAGGCGGCCGTCATCGTTCTCGGCCTCTTCGCCGCGCTCACCCAGATCGATGTGGCGAACGCGGTGATCACGCCCGTACTCTGGGCGCTGCTCGCCGCGATCGTCGGCGTGATCGTGGTCGGTCTCGGCGGTGGCCTGATCAAACCCATGCAGCACCGATGGGAGCGAATGCTCAACCGTGCCGAGATGGAGACGTCAATGGCGACCGGCCGGGTCCGCGCGAATCGCCGGCCGTCGGCGCCCCCGAGCGAGCGGGACCGCAACGAACCGGCCGAGTTCGGTCAGCCGGCGTACGGCCGGACCATGCCGTCCGACGCGCGCCCCCAGGCGGCAACCACCCGGCCGGAGGGGCAGCCCCAGGCGGCCACCAACCGGCCGGAGGGCCAGGCCGAGCGCAAGTGACGTCCTGACCACCCCGACGGGGTCAGCCGGCGATGCGGCGCAGGCGGGCGGCCAGGTGGGTGGACATGGGCTGGCCCACGGCAGCCATGTCCTGGGCGTAGAGCAGATCCCGATCGACGATGCCGTACAGGCGCTGCCCGGCGGTGACCTCCTTGGCCGTGGCCGTGCGGATCACGGCGTCGGTCGCCATCTCCAGCTTCACACCGTCGATGCGTCCAATGTAGAACTCCATGATGCCGTTCGGCGTGCAGAAGAGAGCTTCGATCTCGTTGGTCGCGTTGCCGTTGGCGTCCAGGACCGGCCGCCACCAGCCGACCTCCCGCGCGGCGGGTCGGATCTTTTCGCCGTCCGGCGTCACGAGCCAGGCCCGCGACTCGTAGGCGACGAACGGCCGCCCGTCGTGACTGATGCGAATCTCCTGCGCATACTCGAATGGTTCGATCGTTGGATACTCCCCGCCACCGCGACCGCGCCACACGCCGATGAACGGCAGCAGACGCTGCACCGCCTTGTGCAGCGGTGGACCGACCCGCAGGTCATGCGAGTCCGGGTACGGGTAGTCGCCGGGATCGGGAGCATCCCAATAGGACGGAGGAGCGCCGGTCACGGCCGGCCCTGCCCGGCGTCGTGGGCCCGCCCGACGGGCCGCCCCGCGGCCGAGTGCGTGGCGAAACGGACACCGAGGTAGGCCAGCGCGCCCGCCAGCGCGCCAAACCCCGCCACGAGCAGGCTGACAAACCCGATCTCAGTCATGGACAGGCCCGATCTCAGTCATACGCAGGAGTCTAGGCTGGCCGGCATTGCCTAGGCTGGACCCCATGGCGACACGGTCCCTGGTGGTGAAGGTGACGGCCGGTGCCGACGCACCCGAGCGCTGCTCCCAGGCGTTCACGGTAGCCGCCACGGCGGCCGCGTCGGGCATCAGCGTCTCACTGTGGCTGACCGGGGAGGCGTCGTGGTTCGCGCTGCCCGGTCGAGCCGAGACGTTCACGCTCCCGCACGCCGCGCCGTTGCCGGATCTGCTCGCGGCCGTACTGGAGGCGGGCACCGTCACGCTGTGCACGCAATGCGCGGCGCGACGCCAGATCACCGCGGACGCCGTGATCCCGGGCATCCGGATCGCCGGATCGACCACGTTCGTTGAGGAGATCACCGCCGACGGCGCGCAGGCCCTGGTGTACTGAGCCACCGGCGGGCGACAGCGTCGGTCGGGGGACCGGTCAGGGGACTCGGGTCAGGGTCAGCACCCGGTGGTGGCGGTGACCACGGTGGCGTTGTCGTGCGCGCGGATGGCGACCTGGGTGTCCCCGCTGCGGAAGGCGTACAGGCGCGGCGACCGTACGACCACCGTGACGTCCAGGTCGGCCAACGCGTCGACGAGGTTGCCGCCGTACGGGTCGGCGCGCACCTCGACCGTGCCGAACGACCCGCCGTCCACACAGGCCACCGAGGCGGTCGTCCGGGTGCCGGTCCCCAGACCCAACCGGGACAGCACCTGCGTGATCGCCGCGGCCGGCACGGACGGGACCGGGTCGGCGGTGTCGGGGTCACCAGCGGGCCGGCAGTCGCCGGTGTCGGCAACGAAGCTGACCTCGCCCGGCGCGACCACGCGGCCGGTGAGCAGGACCCAGAACCCGGCGTCGGCGGTCAGCCGGGGGCTGTCCCCGCGACTGACCACCGCCCGGTAGCTGGCCGGCAGGGCATCCGCGACCCGGACCAGCAGGTCGGCCTCCGAACCAGGGGGGACCACCGCCACGAGCACCCGCCGGTAGCGCGCACCCTCCCGGAACACGCTGACGTCGCACGTGCCGATGCGCTCGAAGCCGGCGACCGCCACCACCCCGCCGCCGTTCGTCGTCGCGGCGGCGGCCACCCGGGCGATCGCCTCGTCCACCACCGGCCGCGCGGCCGTCACGGTCGTCTGCTCCCGGTCGGTGGGCGAGGGGTGGGTCAGCCCCCACCACCCGCTGACCAGCAGCACCACCAACCAGACGACACCGAGGGCCCGGAGCCACCCGCGCGATGCTCGTCGATCCGTGGACGGGCGCGGTGTCCACGAATCGCTGGCGGGTGGCGTCACGCGCTCATCTTGCCACGGGCTGCGCCGACCCCGGGCGGGCCGACGCGCCATGCACCGCAGCCATGACGGGCGTCACCGAAGCTCCCGACGGGTACGGCGTACGGTCGCGGACGCCCGCGACGGGCCGGCATGCTCGTGGGAGCCGCGACGGCGGACCGTCGGGCTCCCACGAACCAGCCCTCGGATCGGTGCCAGCCCCCGGACTGATGCCGGCGCCCGGATGTGACCGTACGGTCAGGCCGCGGCCAGGGCCAGCGTCACCTCGGTGATGCCGCGGTCGGCCGTCACCTGGATGTCACCGGTGCCGGCGCGGGACAGCGCCCGCAGCGTCCATGTGCCCGGCGCCGCGAAGAACCGGAACTGGCCGGCGGCCGAGGTGACCACCTCAGCCGCGAACTCTCCGGTCGCGTCGAGGAGCCGCACGTAGGCGCCGGGGACCGGCTGGTCGCCCACGGTCACCACGCCGCTGATCACCGTCTCCTTGGTCAGATCGACGCTCGACGGCAGGGGCAGGTCCTGCGCCGGGGCGCCGCAGCTCGCGTCGGCGGCGGAGGCGAGCCCCGCGGCGGGGGAGGTCGTGCTCACAGACATGGACATCCTCCAGTAGTTCAGGCCGTGCCGGGCTGGTCGCCGAGCACCACGGGAACGCCCACGAGCGAGCCGTACTCGGTCCAGGAACCGTCGTAGTTCTTCACGTCCTGGTGGCCGAGCAGCTCCCGCAGCACGAACCAGGTGTGCGACGAGCGCTCACCGATCCGGCAGTAGGCGATGGTCGGCTTGGACCCGTCGAGACCGGCCGCCTCGTAGAGGGCCCGCAGTTCCTCGTCGGACTTGAAGGTGCCGTCCTCGTTGGCGGCCTTCGACCAGGGAACGTTGATCGCGGTCGGGATGTGGCCCGGCCGCTGCGCCACCTCCTGCGGCAGGTGCGCCGGGGCCAGCAGTCGACCGGCGTACTCGTCGGGCGAGCGAACATCGACCAAGTTCTTGGTTCCGATGGCCGCCACCACCTCGTCGCGGAAGGCGCGGATGGACAGGTCCGGCTCGGCGGCGACGTACGTGGTGGCCGGCCGCGTCGGCACCTCCGTGGTCAGCGGACGGTTGTCCAGCTCCCACTTCTTGCGGCCACCGTCGAGCAGCCGCACCTTCTCGTGGCCGTAGAGCTTGAAGTACCAGTACGCGTACGCGGCGAACCAGTTGTTGTTGCCGCCGTAGAGGATCACGAGGTCGTCGTTGCTGATGCCCCGCGCCGAGAGCAGCGCCTCGAACTGCTGCTTGTTGACGAAGTCCCGGCGCACCGGGTCCTGCAGGTCCTTCTTCCAGTCGAGCTTCACGGCGCCGGGGATGTGTCCGGCGTCGTAGGCGGTGGTGTCCTCGTCGACCTCGACGAAGACGATGCCGGCCGCGCCGAGGTTCTTCTCGGCCCAGTCGGCGCTGACGAGCGCGTTCTCGCGGCTCATGCTGACTCCCTCGCTGGTGCTGATGGTCGGGTACGGATGGTCATTGAGATGGATGAACGTGGATTTGCAGAACGAACGCAGCCGAGCGGACGGCCAGCCGCATCAGGCTGAGCGTGGCGAGTGGGAGGATCTCCGTGGGCACAGACGACGAACGATCGTCGGATAGAGATCACGCGCGGTTCAGCCGCGCGACACCGCCCTCAGTGGCGGGGACACAGGCACGTGGCCACACGGCACAGGTCGACCGCGCGCCGCTTGGTGAGCAGGGTGCCCATGACAGAGCAGGCTACCAGCGCCCGCCACCATGGCCACCAAGCTGACCGGATGGTGAGAACTCATCGACGGTGAGTGACGACCCCGGTCGGGCGGGCCGAGGGCGCCGCCAGCGGGTGGTGGCACCGCGCGGGTTGGTCGCCGTCACCCCGCGCGAGCCGGCTGGACGAGCGTGATGTCGCGGCCGATGGCGCCGATGCGAAGCCCACCCGGGGTCACCTCGAGCGTGTCGAGCGTGATGTCGAAGGGCAGGGGCGGCATGGCCACGACGATGACCGCGTTGGCCAGCGCGTCCAGGATGCCCAACGCGGCCTCCGGGACCTCCAGTCCCACCGCCCCGGCGTCCCGAAACCGCAGGTTGATCTGCCCGTCCTGCAACGACACCTCCGCCGTCGCTTCGATGGGCAGGCTCAACCCGACGACATTCACGGTCGCGCTCGCGCGCAACGCGCCCGCGCTCTCGGCGAACGTCACGTCGCTGATGGAGTACTCCTGCAGGTCGACCAGGCCGGTCAGCCCGGCGTACGAGACGACCGCCCGGCCGACGACCCGCTCGGCCACGACGGAGGCGTCGCCACGAGCCACCGCCGCCGCGTTGGCCTGCACCTCCGTGGCCACCACGTGTAGCGCCGGAAGCGTCGCCTCGAGGTCACCGGAGTGCAGCCGGACATCGGTCATGTCGATGCTGATCGACTCGAAACGGCCCCGCGCGACCTGCGTCAGGAACGGCACGCCCGCTACCGTCACGTCCAGCGAGGCGTAGCCGACCTGCCGGGCCTGCAGCTCCTGGGCCACCCGCGCCTGCAGCTGGTTCGCCGCGACCGCCGAGGCCGCCCGGTCGGCGACGACCAGCACCACGGCCAGGATCAGGACGATGCCGAGGACGGCCTGCCACCGGCCCGGCCGGCGCCGGTGCCCCACGCTCGGTCCCGCCACTGTGTCCCCCTGGCTCGGTGTTCCCCTGGCTGCGTCGATCACCACGCTTCATCACACACCCGGTTGGGCCGACCGTACGAGTTCCGCGCCACACCGGGCGTCGTACCGGGCACGCCGGGCGCCATCCGGCGGCGCCCCACGATGCACGGGCGCCGGGCCGCCTAGCGCAGGATCGCGGTCACCACATACGTGACCGGGGCGGCGAAGGCGAACGCGCCGAGCGGGCCCTGCAGGTGCCGGGCGAGCCACATGAACGGGGCATCGCCCTCGAGCTGGCGCCCGGCCTCCGCGTAGCCGGTGCCGAGGTCGACGATCACGGCGACGAGCACGACCGCCATGCCGGTGAGCGCGCCGTTGAGGGTGCTGAGGCCATCGACGAGGCCGCCCGCCACCGCCCCCGCCGCGGTGCCGGTCATCGCGCCGGCTATGACACCCGTCGATCCGCGCGGGACCTGCGGAGAGATACGGGGCGCCGCGGCGATGACGTCGCACCAGCGGGCGGTGGCGATCCCGACGCCGACCGCCGCCATCGCCGTGAGCAGGACCTGGTCACCCAACGGCTGGCGCGAGAGCACCGGCAGGCAGGCGAAGGCGCACACGCCGACGACGACCACCACGGTCACGCCCAGCGACTCGGTCACGCCGGCCCGGCCCCCGCGGAGGGCGAGCTGACCGATCACGGCCGCGAACAAGCCGCCGGCGATGACGTACGCGATGGGGTACAGCGAGGCCTGGACGGGCAGGTTCACCGCGATACCCGAACCGGCGGCGGCGAGCAGGCCGACCACGGCAACGACCCCCGGGCTCGGGGGCCGGCTCGCCACCGTCCAGGCGAGCACGAACAGCATCTGGGCGCCGAACACGACCAGCGTGAACCCGGTCTGCGTCGCCTGAGACCCGATCACGATGCCGAAGGCGAGCAGCAGGGCGAACCCGCCGATCGCCAGCGAGAGCATGCGCCGAACCGGCACGACCGGCCCGGACTCCTCCTTCGGCTCCCGGGACCGCGGGCGGGCCGAACGGCCACGGCTCCGGCCGGGCCGACCCGGACCGGAGCGGGCCGGAGG
>JADGGF010000175.1 GCA_019690055.1 Micromonosporaceae bacterium | reverse complement strand
TCGCGGCCGAGTGCCCCGCCCACCCGATGCCCAGAAGACGACTTTCAGGGCACCCCCGGTCCGCGGACGTGCCCAGAAAGTGACTTTCAGGGCGCCTCCGGCCCGCGAACGTGCCCAGTAAGTCCACGCCTGGACTCGACGATTCTCGGTTGCCCACCCAGCCGGGCCGTCCACGACAATGACCGCCATGCGACTGACCCACCTCGGCCTGCCGGTCCGTGACCAGCAGCGCAGCATCGAGTTCTACCACGCTCACTTCGGGTTCGATCCGGCCACGGCGCAGCGCTTCGACGACGGCACCGTGATCGTCCGGAACGCCGACGGCTTCGATCTGGCCCTGCACCCGGGCGAGCCGCCCGACCCGTTCCCGTACTTTCTGCACTTCGGGTTCGCCATGCCGAATCCGGATGCGGTGCGGGAGAAGCTGGCGCAGATCGAGGCCGCGGGCGTGTCGGTGGTCGAGCGCTACGACGAGCCGGAGCACGTGTCGTTCAAGTGCCTCGACCCCGACGGCTGGCGGGTCGAGGTCTACTGGGACGCCTGACGCCGACGGCACCCGGGCCGCTCGCCGAGACGGCGGGCGGCCCGCACGCCGCGTGCCGGCGGGATGGGTACGCGTGCCGGATGGGTATCGACAAAACCAGATCGATTGCGTAATCTCCATCACGTACGTGGGGATGCCACCTTGGGATAACCCCCGTCCCGGGCCCGGAACTCCGCGACCGTCCATCGGCGCGGTAGCGCGGCCGCGCCGCTTCGTTGCGCCCGGAAATGGAGATCACACATGACCTCCGCACCTCTCCTCCCTGGCAGACCTCTCCGCCTCGTTGGCGGAATCGTCGCCGCCACGGTCACCGCGGCGGCCACCTTCCTCATCGCTCTCACGCTCAGCGCAACGCCGGCCACGGCCGCCGGCACCGGCACCGGTTACCTCCGCACGAACGGCAATAGAATCGTCGATGCGACGGGGGCGACGGTCCGCCTCACCGGCATCAACTGGTTCGGCATGGAGACCGACAACCGGACCTTCCACGGGTTGTGGGCCAACCCGCCGGCGACCTGGCGGGGCCAGATCGACCGGATGGCCGAGCTCGGGTTCAACACGCTGCGCATCCCGTACTCCGGTGATGCGCTGCGCCCGGGCGCCACGGCGACGAGCATCAACACGTGGACCAACCCGGATCTCGTCGGGCTGTCACCGCTGGAGATCCTCGACCGCGTCATCGAGTACGCCGGCAGTAAGGGCATGCGGGTCATCCTCGACCGGCACCGGCCGACCGCGGCCGGCCAGACCCCGCTGTGGTACACCCCGACCGTGTCGGAGGCGAGCATGATCGCCGACTGGCGGATGCTGGCCCAACGGTACGCCGGCAACACCACGGTGATCGGCGCCGATCTGTTCAACGAGCCGCACGCCGACGGCACCGACCCGAACGGCACCGGCGCGTGCTGGGGCTGCGGCGACCCCGCCCGTGACTGGCGGTTGGCCGCCGAGCGGATCGGCAACGCGATCCTGGAGGTCAACCCCAACTGGCTCATCTTCGTGGAGGGCGTGAGCTGCCTCTCCGGCGGCAATCCGAATGCGTGGGACGGCGTACCCGACCCGTGGCAGAACTGCGACTGGTGGGGTGGCAACCTGTCCCAGGCCATCGCGCAGCCGGTCCGGCTCAACGTGCCCAACCGCCTCGTCTACGCCCCGCACGACTACGCGATCTCGGTGTACGACCGCCAGCCGTGGTTCAACGACCCGAACTTCCCGAACAACCTGCCCGCGGTCTGGGACCACTTCTGGGGCAACATCGCCAAGCAGAACGTGGCCCCGATCCTGCTCGGCGAGTTCGGCAGCACCCTGGCCAACCCGCTCGACGTGCAGTGGCTCACCACGCTGGTGAATTACCTGACCGCGAACGGGATGTCGTTCACATACTGGTCCTGGAACCCGAACTCCGGCGACACCGGCGGCATCGCGCTCGACGACTGGTACTCCATCAACCAGCAGAAGTACGCGATCCTGCAGCCGCACCTGGTTCCCCCGACCGGCCAGCCGACCTCCCAGCCCACGACCTCGTCGCCCACGAGCACTTCGACGAGCACACCGACCAGCACGCCGACGAGCACCCCGACGAACCCGCCGGGCGGCTGCACGGCGACCTACAGCATCGTCAACCAGTACCCGGGCGGCTTCCAGGCCGAGGTCACCGTACGGGCGGGCGCCACGGCCATCACGCGATGGACGGTGGGCTGGACCTTCGCCAACGGGCAGACGATCACGCAACTCTGGAACGGTGATCTGACCAGCAACGGAGCGTCCATCACCGTCCGGAACCTGTCGTACAACGGATCGCTCGGCCCGAACGCCACCACGACGTTCGGCTTCCTCGGCACCTGGAACAACGCCACCAACGCCATACCGACCCTGACCTGTACGACATAGCTGACCTGTACGACATGGCAAGGGCTGCCCGGTGAGGCTCCTGACGGGGGAACCTCACCGGGCGGACCTTCGGACGTTGTCGTGCGGTCGTTGTCTTACGACTGTTGTCGTACGGCGCGGTTAGCCTGCGCGCGTGCCGTCGTCGCCGTACATTCAGCCGACGCTCGCCGAGGCGGGGACCCCGCTGCGGCAAGTCACCTTCGCCGTGCTCGATCTGGAGACGACCGGCCAGCCGCCGGACGGCACCGGGATCACCGAGATCGGGGTCGTGAAGGTACGGGGCGGTGAACAGGTCGGGGAGTTCGCCACCCTGGTCAACCCCGGTTGTCCGATCCCGCCGCTCATCACCGTATTGACGGGCATCACAGAGACGATGGTGGCCCCGGCACCGCGCATGGAACAGGTGCTGCCGACGTTGCTGGAGTTCCTGCACGGCGCGGTCCTGGTGGCCCACAACGCCCCGTTCGACACCGGACACCTGAAGGCCGCCTGCCAACGGTACGGCTACCGCTGGCCGTCGCCGCCGGTGCTCGACACGGCGGCCCTGGCCCGCCGGGTGCTCATCCGGGACGAGGTGCCCAACCATCAGCTCGCCACGCTCGCCCGATACTTCCATACGCAAGCGAGCCCGACCCACCGGGCGCTCGACGACGCGCGGGCGACCGTCGAGGTGCTGCACGCCCTGATCGGCCGCCTCGGCAGCTTCCAGGTATTCACGCTCGAGGAGACCATCGAGTTCGCCAAGGCGATTTCGCCCCAGCAGCGGGCGAAACGCCACCTCGCCCACGGATTGCCCGACGCCCCCGGCGTCTACCTCTTCCGTGACGCCAACGACCGCGTGCTCTACGTCGGCACGAGCGGGTCGATCGCCACCCGGGTGCGCAGCTACTTCACGGCCTCCGAGACCCGCAAGCGCATTTCGGAGATGCTGCACGCGGCCCAGCGGGTCGAGGCGGTGGTCTGTGCCCACCGGCTCGAGGCGGAGGTGCGCGAGCTGCGTCTGATCTCGGCCCACAAACCGCCCTACAACCGGCGCTCCAAGTTCCCGGAACGGACCGTCTGGCTCAAGCTCACCGCCGAGGTCTACCCGCGACTGTCCTTTGTGGGCAGGGTGAAGGACGACGGTGGCACCTACCTCGGCCCGTTCTCGTCACGCCACCAGGCGGAGCTCGCGGCCACCGCGATCTACGACGCGCTGCCGATGCGGCGGTGCGCCACGCGGCTGTCGGCCCGCCGGCCGTCGCCGGCCTGCGCGCTGGCCGAGCTCGGGCGGTGCGCCGCTCCGTGTGAGCTACGGATCGATCCGCGGGAGTACGACCGGTGCGTGGCCGAGCCGTTCCGCCAGGTCGTCGAGGGTGATCCGGGGCCGGTCGTGACGCCTCTGCTGGCGAAGATGCAGCGGCTCGCCGCCGCCCAGCGATACGAGGACGCCGCCCGCGTCAAGGGACGCCTGACGGCGCTGCTGCGTGCGGCCGTCCGGACGCAGCGGCTCGCGTCGTTGACCCGGCTCGCCGAGGTCGTCGCCGCCCGCCGCGAGCCACGCGGAGGCTGGGAGCTCGCGGTCATCCGGTACGGACGACTCGTCGCCGCCGGCGTCTCGGACCCGCACGTCCATCCGCGGACCACGCTGGCGGCCCTGTTCGCGACCGCGGAGACCGTCCACCCTGGACCGGGTCCGACACCCTGCGCGAGCGCCGAGGAGACCGAGCGCGTGCTCGCCTGGTTGGAGCGACCGGACGTCCGGCTGGTCGAGTGCTCCGGCAGCTGGGTCTACCCCGCCGCCGGAGCCGCCCGCTACGCCTGGCTGCTCGACCGTAGCAGTGAGGTGCCCGAGCGAGTGGGGTCAGCAGTGCCTTCTGTTTCCGCTCCGCAAGCGTCGCCGGAAGTGTCTCCTGCTTCCGCTCCGCAAGCGTCGCCGGAAGTGGCCCGACGGCTCGGAGACCGCACGCCGGTCGCAGTGACCCCGTGACGCGGGGAGCGTGGCCGGTGCCGCCTACTCGCGGCGCCGGAACCGCTGCAGCAGGCCGAACGGGTAGGGCAGCGGACGGTCGCTGATCGCGGTGAGCCGGGCCAGGTGTTCCTCGGCCAAGGGTTTGTCGGCCGCCCCGAGGTTGTCCTCCAACTGCTCCAGGGTGCGAGCACCGACGATCGGGATCACACCGGGTGGAGCGTGCATGACCCACCGCAGGGCCAATTGCGCCGGGCTGCGGCCGGTCTGCTCGGCCACCTCGAGCAGAGCATCGATAATCTGCCATGTCCGCTCGGTGGCGTACGTCTGCCACGCCTCCGGCCAGCCCTTGGCTTCGGGGTCGGCGTCGACCCGGCTGCCCGGTTCGGGACCGGCGGCGCCCCGGCGGTAGCGGCCGGACAGCCAGCCCCCGCGCAGCGGGCTCCACGCCAGCACGCCGAGCCCTTCGGCGCGGCAGATGGGCAGCAGGTCCCACTCGGCCTCCCGATCGAGCAGGTTGTACAGCGGCTGCAGCGCGCAAAACGGCTCCCAACCGTGCTGGCGCGCCAGATCCAGCGCCTTCTGCAGCTGCCAGCCGGCGAAGTTGCTGGCTCCGACGTACCGCACCTTGCCGGACCGGACCAGACCGTCCAGAGTGGACAACGTCTCCTCGAGCGGCGTTCCGTCGTCAAACACGTGGATCTGGTAGAGGTCGATATAGTCGGTGCCGAGCCGACGCAGGCTCGCCTCGACCGCCGACAGCAGGTGCTTGCGACCGGCGCCGCCGTCGTTGGGGCCCGGCCCGGTGTCGCCGTACGCCTTGGTCGCGATGACCAGGTCGTCGCGGCGACGGCCCCGCAGCCAGCGGCCGAGGATCTCCTCCGACGCGCCCGCCCCGTAGACGTCAGCCGTATCGATGAAATTGCCCCCGCGCTCGACGAAGTGGTCCAGCATGCGGTGGGCCGTCGGCTCGTCGGTCCAGCTCCCGAACGACATGGTGCCCAGGCACAGCTCGCTGACCTTCAGCCCGGTGCGCCCAAGGAATCGATACTCCATGCGGGCGACGCTAGAACTTCGAGCGCGCGCAAAGTCAACGGCGACCGACCGGCTGGACCCGGCCCACTAGTCGCCTTCGGCCGGACGCCCGCTCGGCTCGTCCGAACCGGTCTTGCGGCGCTGGTCGGAGCGACCGTACGGCGAGTTCTGCCCGGTCGGCATCCGACGGCGCTCCTTGCTCGGTCGAGAACCACCGCCGGCCGGCGGCCCCTTGCTGTCCTGGACCAGGGGCGTCTGGCGGCTGCGCCGCATCTCCGGTTGCTGGATGTTCGTCATGGCGGACTCCTCCCATCAGGGGTACTCGTACCCCGACCAGAGGCCGCCAACCCCCCAACAGAGCTGTCTGTTAGGTTAGCCTAACCTAACTTCGCACGGATCGCGCCTTAATGTAACTAAGTCAATAGACATCTGGCGGCTCACGTCAGGCCGGCACAGTGCCGGGCCGGAACCGGCGCAGCCGCAGGCTGTTGGTGACGACGAAGATCGACGACAGGGCCATGGCCGCCCCGGCGATCATCGGATTGAGCAGGCCGGCCGCGGCCACGGGCAGGGCCGCCACGTTGTAGGCGAAGGCCCAGAACAGGTTGCCCTTGATGATGGCCAGAGTCCGCCGGGACAGGCGAATGGCGTCGGCGGCGGCGCGCAGGTCGCCGCGCACCAGCGTGAGGTCGGCGGCCTCGATGGCGGCGTCGGTTCCGGTGCCCATGGCCAGCCCGAGGTCGGCCTGGGCGAGCGCGGCAGCGTCGTTGACGCCATCGCCGACCATGGCGACGACCTTGCCCTGCCTCTGCAGGTCCTTGATGACGTCGACCTTGCCGGCGGGCAGCACCTCGGCGACGACCTGGTCGATGCCGACCTCGGCCGCGATGCCCCGGGCGACGGTCGCGTTGTCACCGGTCAGCAGGATTGGCGTCAGGCCGAGCCTGCGCAGCTCGGCCACGGCGGCGGCGCTGGTCGGCTTCACGACGTCGGCCACCGCGAAAACGGCTCGGGCACTGCCGTTCCAGCCGGCCAGGATCACGGTGCGGCCGGCCGCCTCGGCCGCCTGGCGAGCCTGGTCGAGTTCGACGGGCACGCTCAGGCCGTGCTGGGCGAGCAGGGTGGCCCGGCCGACCACGACGCGGGTCCCCTCCACGGTCCCGGTGACGCCGAGGCCCTGCGTACTGGTGAACTCGGTCACGGGGGGCAGGTCGCCGACCTCGGCCCGGGCACCCGCGGCGATGGCCTGGGCGATGGGGTGTTCGGAGGCCGCTTCGGCGGCTCCGACGAGGCGCAGGGCGGTGCCCCGGTCGGTGTCTTCGGTGGTGGCGACATCGACCAGCGTCATACGACCACTGGTGACGGTGCCGGTCTTGTCGAGCAGCACGGTGTCGATGCGTCGCGTGGACTCCAGGACCTCCGGCCCCTTGATGAGGATGCCGAGCTGGGCGCCGCGGCCGGTGCCGACCAGCAGCGCGGTGGGCGTGGCCAGGCCGAGGGCGCAGGGACAGGCGATGATGAGCACCGCGACGGCCGCGGTGAAGGCGGCGGCGGGACCGTTGCCGGTGCCGAGCCAGAAGCCGAGCGTGGCCACGGCCAGACCGATGACGATGGGCACGAACACGGCCGAGATGCGATCGGCCAGGCGTTGCACCGCCGCTTTGCCGGTCTGGGCCTGCTCGACGAGGCGGGCCATCTGCGCCAGCTGCGTGTCCGCGCCGACCCGCTCGGCCCGCACGATCAGCCGGCCACCGACGTTGACCGTCGCGCCGACCACGGTGTCCCCGACGCCGACCTCCACGGGCACGGATTCTCCGGTCAGCATGGAGACGTCAACCGCGGATGCTCCATCCTGGATGGTTCCATCGGTGGCGATCTTCTCGCCGGGGCGCACGACGAACAGGTCGCCGACCGCGAGTTGGCCGATGGGAATGCGCTGTTCGCGACCGTCGCGGAGCACGCTGACATCCTTGGCCCCGAGTTCGAGCAGGGCGCGCAACGCGGCGCCGGCGCGGCGCTTGGCGCGGGCCTCGACGTATCGGCCGGCGAGGATGAACACCGTCACCGCCGAGGCGACCTCGAGGTAGATGCTGTCCATGCCGTCCTGGCGGGCGATGGCCAGGGTGAAGCCGTGGGTCGTGCCGGGCACCCCGGCGGTGCCGAAGAACAGCGCCCACAGCGACCAGGCGAAGGCCGCGAGCGTACCCATCGAGATCAGGGTGTCCATGGTCGCCGCCCCGTGGCGCAGGTTGGCCCAGGCGGCCCGGTGGAACGGCGCCCCACCGTAGACGACCACGGGTGCGGCGAGCGCGAGCGACAGCCATTGCCAGTAGGTGAACTGCCAGGCTGGCACCATGGCGAGGACGACGACCGGGGCCGCGAGTAGCGCTGAGATCCACAGCCGGCGGCGCAGCCCCGCCGTCTCGTCGTCGGTGTCGGACTCGCTGGCTTCGCTCACCGGCGACGCGGCGAGCGGGGTCGCGGTGTAGCCGGTGGCCTCGACGGTGGTGACGAGGTCATCGACGCTGACCGACTCCGGATAGGTCACCCAGGCTTTCTCGGTGGCGTAGTTGACCGTAGCGCTGACCCCGTCGATCCGGTTGAGCTTCTTCTCGATCCGCGCGGCGCAGGATGCGCAGGTCATGCCGCCGATAGCCAGCTCGATCTGGCGCGTCGCCCGGACCAGCCCGGCGCTATCGGTGCCCATCGTTCTCCCCCGGTCCGTCAAGGACGGACGGTCATGACACGAGCTCGTAGCCGGCTTCCTCGACGGCGGCTGCCACGGCCCCCTTGTCGAGCGGGGCCTCGCTGGTGACGGTCACGGCCCCGGTGGCGAGGTCGACCGTGACCCCCGCCACCCCGTCGAGCTTGCCGATCTCGGCGCTGACCGCGTTGACGCAGTGACCACAGGTCATCCCCTTGACCGTGTACACGGTCTCCATCTCCGCCTCCTCACGATACCCCCCGCGGGTATCTTCCTCCAGCCCCACACCGTACCCCCGGGGGGTTTGTGTGACAACTCCAGACCCCCGGTCAGCCC
>JADGGF010000174.1 GCA_019690055.1 Micromonosporaceae bacterium | reverse complement strand
GTGTGCGGGATCACGCCCTACGACGCGACCCACCTGGGGCACGCGGCAACGATGATCACCTTCGATCTGGTGAACCGGTACTGGCGCGATCTCGGGTACGAGGTGACGTACGTGCAGAACGTCACCGACATCGACGATCCGCTGCTGGAGCGGGCTGCCCGGGACGGGGAGGACTGGATCGTGCTCGGGATGCGCGAGACCGCCCTGTTCCGCGAGGACATGGAGTCGCTGCGGGTGCTGCCGCCGGAGCACTACGTGGGTGCGGTCGAGTCGATCCCGTCGATCGTCACCCGGGTGGCCGAGCTGCTCGACCGTGGGGCGGCGTACCGGCTGGCCGACGACTCCGGTGATGTCTACTTCCGACTGTCGGCGACGCCTCGATTTGGCTATGAGTCGCAATATTCGCGTGAGCAAATGTTGGAATTGTTCGCCGAACGCGGCGGTGACCCGGCGCGGGCGGGGAAGGAGGACCCGCTCGACCCGCTGCTGTGGCGGGGGGCCCGCGAGGGTGAGCCGGCGTGGGACGGCGGACCGCTCGGTCCCGGCCGGCCGGGCTGGCACATCGAGTGCGCCGTGATCGCGCTCGACCGCCTGGGGCCGGTCATCGACGTGCAGGGCGGCGGCAACGACCTCATCTACCCGCACCACGAGTGTTCCGCCGCGCACGCGGAGGTGCTGACCGGCCAGGCCCCGTTCGCGCGGTACTACGTGCACGCCGGCATGATCGGGCTCGACGGCGAGAAGATGTCCAAGTCCCGGGGAAACCTGGTCTTCGTCTCCCGGCTGCGCGGCGACGGCGTCGACCCCATGGCGATCCGGCTCGCGCTCATGTCGGAGCACTACCGGTCCGACCGCTCGTGGACCGACGACGTGCTCAAGGCGGGGCAGCGGCGGCTGTCCCTGTGGCGGGCGGCCGTGGCCCGGCCGGCCGGTCCGCCGGCGGCGCCGGTGCTTGCGGCCGTACGGTCGGCGCTCGCCGACGACCTGGACACGCCCCGAGCACTGTCGCATGTGGACGCCTGGGCCGAGGCGGCGCTGTCCGGCGGTGGGGACGCGACCGCTCCGGACGCGCCGGCGCTGGTGTCGCAGCTCGTCGACGCGCTGCTGGGCGTACGGCTGTAGGGCCCGCGCCGACGCCACGGTGCCGGTCGATCGGCGGTCTGGCGCCCGAAAAGGACCTTGCGGTCGGTGCCGGCCATCGCTAGCGTGGCCGGTACACGGGAAAGGAGGTGGTCCAGGCTTTGTGTAGATACCGGACTCGTGAGGTGCTCGTCCGCTAGCGTGCTCGCCTCCGGCCCCCGTGGGGTCGGGTAACAGTACTGCCGGCGACCGCTGGCGAATACCAGCGATCACCGCGACCCCTGGGGTGTCCAGCCAAGTCCAGCTGGACCATGCAAAGCCCCAGGGGTCGTCCTTTTCTTGGGTGTCTACTGTGGACCATGACCGTTGGCGAAACGAGGTGTTGGCCAGGGAGTCGGGTGGCTGTGGCGTGGCCGGCGCGGGATCGCCCTTGATTCACGGCCCGAGCCCGCCGGGCGACTTTCCGTCCCACCGCTTGGCGTCGCTCCGCTTCGTAGTTCGACGCGGATGATTCGCTGGCCGTGCTGGTAGACCGGATCTGATAATCAGTTATCATCGATTGGCATGTGCAGCCGTGACTGCGACTGAGGCGTCCCGTCGGTTCTCCGACCTGCTCGATGCGATGGAGCGGGGGAGAGCGTCGTGGTGACCCGCGGCAACCGCCCGATCGCGGAGATCAGGCCCGCTCGCCGTCGCACTGGCCGGAACCTTCGAGCCGCACTGAGCGAGACGGTGCCTCCGGACGAGCGGTTCGAGAAGGATGTTGCGGACGCCGTGGCCTACTGACCGCAGACGGGACCGATCCGTGGGCCGACGCCTGATCCTCGCCGGGTTGCGGCATAGTGGCGTGACGGGGGTGCTGCGGGGGACCTGGCCATGGGTCTCAACGGGTGACGGAAGCGGTGTCAGACTGCTCCTTTTGGCACGCAACACCGTCTCAACGGCGACTACACCGGCGGCGTCGTCATCAACGATGCCCGATTGCCCGATTGCACCTGTTCGCTCAGGACCGCAGCGCGCTGTCCAAGAACGGCCAGGCCGGTGATCTTGTTCTCGTGCATGAGCGGCCCGGCCGGGGGTCGGACGGCCTCACGTTGAGGAATCGGTTACTCTCTCTGCATCGGCCCCTCCGCGCTCACGTCTGACCGGACCGCGTACTGGGTTCCGATCGCAACCGGCGAAGCGGTAGCGGTCGTCTGATGCGTACCCTGCAGGAAGTTGGGGAGTTTGTCGGTATTCCCGAGGACTCCGGCGAATCGGTTTCCCCCAACCGATTGGACTGAAAACGATCACCGTCGCGCCGTGAGCACCCTGCGAGTTTTTCACTCAGTGAGGTAGGAGCAAAAGCGACGGGGGTCATCGATCCCGGCCGGCCGCGCCCCGGTGTACGGTGCCGGTGGTGTTCGGTTCGGAGGTGGTTGGCCGGTGAGGCCGTCGGTCCAGGAATGCGCCCGCAACAATGCCGGCTGGTGTGACATCGTGTGCCGATCGCACGGCCTGGTCACCCGGTTCACCGCGGCCTGTGGGTGTCGCTGCATCGGTCACCGCCCTACTACCCGGACGCGGTCACCCTCGATGAGACCGTCCGGGCGGACGATGTTCTCCGGGCCGTCGACGCCTCGGCGGGTTGCTCGGTCAAGGACAGCTTCGCCGCCCTGGATCTGGCGCCGGCCGGCTTCCGGGTGCTGTTCGAGGCCGAGTGGATGGGTCGCGCCCCCACGGCGGGGCGGGCCACGAGGTGGCGCGCCGTGCGGACGGCCGATGAGCTGCGCGCCTTTGCCGCCGCCCATGGTGTCGGTGACGTGTTCCGCCCGGAGCTGCTCGACGACCCGCGGGTGACCGTGCTGGCGCGCTTGGACGGCGACGAGGTCGTGGCCGGGGCGATCGCCAACCGTACAGACGGCGTCGTCGGACTGTCCAATGTGTTCGGGGATGACCCGTGGCCCGAGGCGGTCGCCGCCGTCTCGGCCCGCTATCCGGGCCTGCCCCTGGTCGGCTACGAGTCGGCCGCCGACCTCGACGCCGCGCGAGCAGCAGGGTTCGTGACGGTGGGACCGCTGCGCGTCTGGCTGCGGGAGGCTTAGGGAGGCGGTTTACCGGGGGTTGGTGACCGCAGGGGCTGGCCGACGTCGTGCAGGTGGCGCAGCGCCTCGTCGTAGGAGCGCAGGAGCGTGGTTTCCCGATAGGAGACGCAGTGCTGCTGGCAGTACGCGCGGACCAGTGGTTGGGACTTGCGCAGGTTCGGGCGGGGCATGCTGGGGAAGAGGTGATGCTCGATCTGGTAGTTCAGGCCGCCGAGCAGGAAGTCGACCACCGGGCCGCCGCGGATGTTGCGGGCGGTGAGGACCTGGCGGCGTAGGTAGTCCGCCTCGTCGTCACCGGTGAGCATCGGCATTCCCTTGTGATTCGGGGCGAACGACAGGCCGAGGTAGAGCCCGAACAGTCCCTGGTGGACGATGAAGAAGACGAGTGCCTTCACCGGGGAGAGCACCGTCAACAGCAGGGACGCGTAGCCGACCACGTGCAGGGCCATCAGGGTGATTTCGGCCGCCCGGTGACGCAGCCCGCGGTCGGCGAGGGCGCGGATGCTCGACACATGTAACTGCATCGCTTCGAGCAGCAACAGGGGCAGGAAGAAATACCGCTGGCGCCGGGCGATAAAGCGGACCAGTCCCGTCTTGGCGGCCGCCTGTCCAGGGGTGAAGGCCAGTGCGCCGATCTTGACGTCGGGATCGCGGTCCTCGTGGTTGGGATGCGCGTGGTGACGGTTGTGCTTGTCGACCCACCAGCCGTAGCTCAGGCCGATGGCCAGATTGCCGTGTAGGATGCCCACCAGGTAGTTGGCCCGTCCGCTCCGGAAGATCTGGCGGTGCCCGGCATCGTGCCCGATGAAGCCGAGCTGGCCGAAGACGAACGCGAGGACGACGGCGATGAGCACCTGCCACCAGGAGTCGCCCAGGATGACGAAGGCCGTCCATCCCGCGAGCAGCAGACCACAGGTCACGATCATCTTGGTGACGTAGTAGCCGCGCCGGCGGTTGAGCAGGCCCGCGCCCTTCACCTGTCTGAGGAGAGCGGCGTAGTCGCTGCCCCGCCGCGCATCGACCGTTGCCGTCTGGGACGGGCCGGAACGGGCGGCGAGCACTGTGTCCATGGAGACCATTTCGGGGACGACGGACGTGGGCCGCCGGGCGAGGCCGGCAGCCCACCGGTGTTCGGTCTTACAGACGCTGGATGTCGGCGGCCTGGGGACCCTTCGGGCCCTTGGTGACCGTGTAGCTCACCCGCTGGTTCTCCTCCAGGCTGCGGAACCCGCTGCCGCTAATGGCCGAGAAATGGGCGAACACGTCGCCGCTGCCGTCGTCCGGGGTGATGAAGCCGAAACCCTTGTCGGCGTTGAACCACTTGACCGTGCCTGTCGCCACGTTGTCTCCCTGAGTGAACAAGTTCCGGTCTGCACCGCGCGGACCGGGTTACGGTGCTGATCAACGTGACCAAAGATTGAAACGCTTGGGTCAATACTCACCAAGCACGATACGGCGGAGGCGAAGTATTCGAAAATCGTCACTGCAACGGTGCAAGCCTACCACGCTGCGGAGCGTACGGGCCGGTTCAACCGCCATCGGCGACGGAAAGATGACCCTACGCCGGACGTTCCGCGACGACGTGGATCCCGGTCGGGTCCACGGCGAGCAGCGTCGGTACGAGCTCGGCCGACGGGCAGTCCGAGGTGAGGACGGCCTGCCGCAGGTCCTCGGCGAACGCCGAGTCCTGACGGGTCACCAGGACGATGTCGGGATCGGGCACGGCGACGAGCATTCGCGCGTCGCCCAGGAACGTCGACAGCTGCCGGAGAATGTCGGGCACCGCCACCACCGACGACGCGTGGGTGCCCTCCCGCTGGACGACCAGCATGTCGGGCCGGCTCGGATCGCCGCCGGGCGGGACGCGCCCCTCGACGCGCAGGCCGCGGGTCAGGTTGTCGCCGCCCTCGGCCAGGGCGTCCTCGAACGGGCGGTCGCCGAGCTCACCCGGTCCGAGGTGGACCATGCCGATCGTTCCGTGGGGCGTCGGGGCGACCTTGGCGACCGTGACGTACAGCCGACCGGGTACCACCGTCCGGTGGGGCAGGAACTCGAGCATCCCCACCCGCGGCGAGGATTGGCTCCACAGCACTGGCAGGATTTCGCCGGCGCTGCTGACGTGCTCCATTCTCTCCTTGGCCTGCTCGGCCTCGCGGTCGGCGATAGCCTGCGCCATCACCCGTCGAGCCTCGGCGAACGCCGCGTCCCAACCGTCGGGGTCCGGGCGCGGGAAGCTGTAGGCCACCTCGACCTTGGGGAACGTACGGAGAATGAACTCCTCGTCCGTGGCCGACGGCTGCCACTCGCTGTAGATTCGCCTGACCTTGCCGGCGTCGGCCTGGTGGTCGATCGGCAGGGCGAACCAGGCCCGTTCGATGCCGTCGTCGGCGCGGGCCGGTGCCGTCGACACGTACGGCTGGGGGCCGCCGAGGTCGAACACGACGACGTTCTCTGATGGATCGGTATTCACGGGTCCCCCTGTTTCAGCGAAGATGGCTGAGGCTACCAGGTCGTACGCGATCAGCTCGGGCACGGGGACCCGTGGGCGACCGACCGGGCTCAGCGGCCCTGCAGGGCGTCCAGGGCCACGGCCATCGTGATCACCAGCCGTCGGTCCAGTTGCGGGTTGTGGATGCGGACCACGTACGTGTCCCGCAGGCCCCACTTCTTCTCGACCGAGAAGGACGGTGCGCCCGCCGTGACGAAGTCGAAGTGGTACGGCAGGAAGTCGATCTCGGAGAAGCGACGCAGGAGAGCGACGACGACGCTGCGCTCCTCGCCGGTGGTCGTGGGCAGGCCGGGCTGCTCCAGATGCCACGTCGAGCGCAGCAGGGAGCGGGCGAAATCCTTGCGGAAGTTGCCGATCGGAGCGCCGGTGTGGTCGGTCACGTCGTAGGTGGCGCCGAGGTCGATGATCTGTCGGGCCTTGAAGCCGGTCAGCACCGCACTTCTCGATTCGTCGGTGTAAACAGTGACCTGTTCCCGCATGGCCAGGCGCTTCTGCTCGACGAAACCGACCATCGCGGTCGGCGTGCCGGCAGGGTCAGCGGCCCACACCTCGTACCGATTGATCATGAGGGTGATCCGCTGCCGGACCAGCAGCGTGGTCAGGGTCTGCAACGCGGCGATGTCCACGGACGCCTCCTGTGACGGCCAGCCCGACTCGACGGCACCTGGATTCTGCCACGCCTGCGCACGCGGACTGATTGCGCGCCGATTCCGCTCCGCCGAGCTGCGGGGGATTTCGTGGCCGAGGCTCAGTCGAGGCTGATGTCGGGATCGGTGTCGGGCAGTGGCTCCGGCACCGGGTAGGTCTCGACGAGCGTGGTCACCGGCCCGGGCCAGGTCGCGGTCGCCACCTCGATCGGCCGGCGGTCGCCGTCGTATCCAATGTGGACCAGATGCAGCACCGGCGTGTCCGGCCGGATGCGCAGGGCGGCCGCCTCCTCGCGGGACGGCAGGCGGGCGGTGAGGCGGTCCTCGGCGGTCACGTACCGCCGGCCGGTCTGCTCCTCGACCTCCTGGTACAGCGGGCGGCCGTACGCTCGGCTGTCCATGATGGACGTTCCCGCGACGTCGGCCGGCAGGAACCAGGAGGCGCCCACCTCGACCGGCTGGTCCTCGTCCGTGCGCACGAGGTGCCGACGCACCAGCAGGGGCGTGTCGGCGGGCACGCCGAAGGCCTCGGTGACCTCGGGCGGGGCCGGCACCACGCCGACCTCGGTGAGGGTCTGGCGGTACCGCGCGGCGAGGTCGACGTGGTAGCCCCGGCGCGTCCCGTAGCGGGCGCGGGCGAGCCGACTCAGCCGGCGTCGGGTGCCGCGCACGTACGTGCCGCTGCCGGGGCGGGTGATCAGCAGCCCCTCCACCCGGAGCTGGTCGATGGTCCGCTGGATCGTCTGCTTGGCCACCCCGTACGCCTGAGCCAGCGCGGGTATCGACGGCAGCTTCTCCCCGGGCCCCCATTCACCGGCGCGGATGCGGTTGCGCAGGGACGCGGCGATCTGGCGGTGCGGGTGCTCGGCCGCGCCGGGGTTCACGCCGACGCCCTCGATGCCCCCGGCGCCGGTCCCGATCGGGTCGGTCATGCTGTAAGCCTAGCTTCCTAGGACGGCGTACGGGTGGTGACCCGCCGCGCACACGGCTGTCCAGGCCGACCGGCGCCTGGGCTCAGCGCCTTCCAGGTGCCCAGAAAGTGACTTCCTGGGGTGCAGTGATGCCACCGGATGCCCAGAAAGTGACTTTCTGGGGGTGCGGTGTCCGGAGCGGCGGCGTCCCGGCCAGTGGGAGGGGTCCGGGTAAACCCTGCGGGGGGTGAGTCCGGGCGGCATAGGCTGGGACGCCATGGAGGTCTCCCAGTCGGCGAAGCTGGCCAACGTCTGTTATGACATCCGCGGCCCGGTCATGCAGGAAGCCAAGCGGATGGAGGCCGACGGCCACCGCATCCTCAAGCTGAACATCGGCAACCCGGCGCCCTTCGGCTTCGAGGCGCCCGAGGAGATGTTGCAGGACATCATCCTCAACCTGCCGAACGCCCATGGCTACGGCGACTCCAAGGGCCTGCTGACGGCCCGGCGCGCCGTCGTCCAGCATTACCAGGAGAAGGGCATCACGGGCGTCGACATCGAGGACGTCTGGCTCGGCAACGGGGTCTCCGAGCTCATTCAGATGTCGCTGCAGGCGTTGCTGAACAACGGCGACGAGGTGCTCATCCCGTCCCCCGACTATCCACTCTGGACCGCCGCGGTGACGCTGTGCGGGGGGACCGCCGTGCACTACCGCTGCGACGAGAGCGCCGACTGGCAGCCCGACCTCGACGACATGGCCGCGAAGATCACGCCCAGGACCCGGGCCATCGTGGTCATCAACCCCAACAATCCCACCGGTGCCGTCTACGACCGGCCCACGCTGGAGCAGATCGCCGAGCTCGCCCGGCGGCACAACCTGATGCTGTTCTCGGACGAGATCTACGACAAGATCCTCTACGACGGCGCCACCCACACCTGCACGGCGGCTGTCGCCCCGGACCTGCTGTGCCTGACGTTCAACGGCCTGTCCAAGGCGTACCGGGTGGCCGGCTTCCGGACCGGCTGGATGGTGCTCTCCGGCCCCAAGCAGCACGCCACCAGCTACATCGAGGGGTTGGAGATCCTCGCGAACATGCGGCTGTGCCCGAACGTGCCAAGCCAGCACGCGGTGCAGACCGCCCTCGGGGGTTACCAGAGCATCAACGACCTGGTGCTGCCCGGCGGGCGGCTGGCCGACCAGCGCGACGCGGCCTGGCGGCTGCTCAACGAGATCCCCGGCGTCTCCTGCGTCAAGCCGCGCGGCGCCCTGTACGCCTTCCCCCGGCTG
>JADGGF010000173.1 GCA_019690055.1 Micromonosporaceae bacterium | reverse complement strand
CCAGTGTCAATGCCAATGCGGCGGCCAACCAGGGAAAGCGTCGTCGGACAATCACCCAGAACCTGCTCGCAGCAACCCAAGCAGATACCCGCGACGCCGCCATGACGCCTCCCCAAAGCGATCACGACACTGGCATCGACGACGCTAGGACGGCCATCCCCACAAATCAATAGCGAACTTTGTGCGCGACCAGCAGGTACCGTCAAAACCGGCAAAGGCGCGTAGACCCACCGCAATATCGAAAGCTGTTCTCAACCACTCCATCAGGGGTCGACTCGGCGCGACCGGGTCGATTCGGCCGCCGGTGGGGGCACGAGACGGTAGCCGACGCCGCGGATGGTGAGAATCAGCTTCGGGTCGTCCTGGTCGTCGCCGAGGCGCTGGCGCAGCCGCTGCACGTGCACCGTGATGGTGTTCGACCCCGAGACGCCACCCCAGACCACGTCGCGAATCTGCTCCCGGGTCACCACCCGGTCGGCGTGGGTCATGAGCAGATGCAACAGGCGCAGTTCACGCAGCGGCATACGAATCGGGACACCGTTGAGCGTGACCTTCAGGGACGCGGGATCCAGCCGCAGACCCCCGCACTCGATCGGTGGCGCCGGCTCGGGCGCGTCGGCGGACCGGATGGCGAGCAGCATCGGCAGCAGTTCCCGCAGCCGGTACGGGTGCGCCACGCAGGCGCTCGCGCCGGCGGTCAGGGCCCGAGCCGCCGCATCCCCGTCCGCCTCGCCGATGCCGACGAACACCGGAATCGCGGTGCGCGCGGCGACCGCGCGAGCCAGCGTCGGACCGTCCACTGTGGGCAAACTGGCGGCAGCGAGCACGGCGTCGGGCTGCTCGGCCCCGACGACCAGCAGCGCCTCGGCGCCGTCGGTGCAGACCACCGCGGTGACCCGGTGCGCCGCGAACTCCCCGGCGAGCTGCTCAGCCCGATCCAGGTCGGGGTCCGCGATCAGCACGAACAGGGAATCCGACCCCGCCGCGCGGCCGTCGCCGGGCCGGGTATGGGGGACGACCGTCGATGGAATCAGGCCCAACGCCTCGGCCCGCCCGGGTACCGACGTCATGGCCTATCCGAAGCGACCCGTGATGTAGTCCTCCGTGCGCTTCTCTCTCGGGTTGGTGAAGATCTTCTGGGTCTCGTCGTACTCGACCAGACGCCCGTAGCGGACCCCGTTCTCATCCACCTCGGCGCTGAAGAATGCCGTCCGGTGGCTCACCCGCGCCGCCTGCTGCATGTTGTGCGTGACGATCACGATCGTGTAGTCGGCGGCCAGTTCGTACATCAGGTCCTCGATCTTCGCCGTGGCAATCGGGTCGAGGGCGGAACAGGGCTCATCCATGAGGATGACCTCCGGCTTGACCGCGATGGTCCGGGCGATGCACAGCCGCTGCTGCTGACCACCGGAGAGCGCGAGGGCGCTCATCTTGAGTTTGTCCTTGACCTCGTCCCAGAGCGCGGCACCGCGCAGGGCCTGCTCCACCATGTCGTCCATGTTGCCCTTGATCTTGTTGATCTTCAGGCCGTAGGCGACGTTCTCGTAGATGGACTTCGGGAACGGGTTGGGCTTCTGGAACACCATGCCGATACGCCGCCGCACCTGAATCGGGTCGACCTCGGGAGCGTAGATGTCGGTGCCGTGGAACGAGATCCGACCCGCCACCCGGGCGCCCGGGATCAGGTCGTTCATGCGGTTCAGGGACCGCAGGATGGTCGACTTGCCACAACCCGAGGGCCCGATCATCGCAGTGATCTGGTTCCTGGCGATCGACATGGTCGTCTGGCGCACGGCCTCGTAGCTGCCGTAGAAGACGCTGACGTTCGCCAGGTCCAGCACGACCGGTCCGGCAACCGACGCCCGATGCGCGGCGGTCGCGGTTTCGGTGACATTCACGGTCAACCGATCCGCGAATGTCAACCCATCGCTGGATAGCACTTTATCAGTAGACTGGGTCATGGTCAGCGCTCCCTGATGGCGAATCGGGCGGCGATGAATCGGCCGACCAACGTGGTGACCAGAACGATGACGACGAGCGTGAGCGCGGCCCCCCAGGCACGCGCCTGGGCGGCGGCGTAGGGCTGCTGGGCGTTGTCGTAGATCTGCATGGGCAACGACACGTTGCCGCCGAAGAGGCTCCAGTTGACGCGCCGCGTCACCCCCATGACGAGCACGACGGGCGCCGTCTCCCCGGCTGCCCGCGCGATCGCCAGCAGCGCACCGCTCATGATGCCGGAGATCGAGGCCGGGAGCACCACCGAGACGATCGTGCGCCAGCGGCGCGCGCCGAGGGCCAGGCTCGCCTGCCGCAACTCGTCGGGAACCAGTCGGAGCATCTCCTCGCTGCTGCGGATGACCACCGGCAGCATCAGGCAGGCCAGGGCGAGGGCGCCGGCGAGCGCGTTCAGCTCGTCGATGAGCAGGACGAAGGCGAGGAAGACGAACAGACCCATGACAATCGATGGCACGCCGGTCATGACGTCCGTCATCATCCAGATGACCCGGGCCAGCGGGCTGTTCTTGCCGTACTCGTTGAGGTAGATCGCACCGAGCACGCCGAGCGGAATGGCGATCAGGGCCGCCACTCCGGTGGTCAGCAGCGTGCCGACGATCGCGGGCGCCATGCTGCCGCCCTCGGCCTGATAGCGAGTGGTGAGCCGCCCGGCGAAGTCGAAGAACTCCGGCGTCCACTGGGGCAGGCCCCGGACGACCACGAAGTACACGACCAGCGCGAGCGGCACCACGGCGACGATCAGGCACAGCCAGACCGCCACCCGCAGCGCCACGTCCGCGATTCGCCGGCCTCGGGACAGCGCCGACCGCCGCAGCATGGGCGGGACCTCGCCGCTGGGCACAGCATCGCCACTGGCACCACGACCGCCGGTGGGCCCGACCTCGCTGCGCGGACGAACGGTCGTCATGCGGACGCCCCCTTCATCCGAATCTCGGCCCGGCTGACCACGAGGCGGGCCAGGTAATTGACGATGATCGTGATGAGAAAAAGCACCACGCCGAGACCGACCAGCGCGGACCGGCCGGGCGGGATTCCCGGATCTCCCCAGTTCTGGACGATCCGTGCCGGCAGGGTGTTTCCGCTCCCGAAGAGGTTGGCGGTGATCTGTGTAGCCGCCCCGATCGTGAGCGAGACGGCGATCGTCTCGCCCATGGCTCGGCCGAGCCCGAGCATGACCGCCCCGACCACGCCGCCGAAGCTGTGCGGGAAGACGGCGCCGCGGATCATCTCCCACCGGGTCGCGCCGAGCGCGAGCGCGGCCTGCTTGTCCGCGTTCGGCACCGTCGCGAACACCTCACGAGTGATCGAGGTAATGATGGGAATAATCATGATCGCCACGATGATGCCGGCGGTCATGAACGCCCGCGGCCCCTGGGGCGGTCCGAAGATCGACCCGAGGACCGGTACGGCCCCGAGCAGGCCGTGCGTGGCCTGATAAGCGTCGAACAGCCACGGCCCCAGGACGAGGATGGCCCACAGGCCGAAGACCACCGAGGGCACCGCCGCGAGCAGGTCGATGACGGTGATGACCGGGCCCCGCAGACGGCGCGGCGCGAACTCGGTGAGGAACAACGCGATCCCCACCGAGATCGGCACGGCGATGATGACCGCAATCAATGACGTCACCACCGTGCCGTAGATGAAGGCGAGCGCGCCGTACATCGGACGGGCCGGCCCGGGGCCGTCCGGATCGTTCGGCACCCATCGATCGCCGGTGAGGAAGCCCCAGACGCCCTCGTGCTGAATGGCGGGCCAGGCCTCCTTCACGGTGAAGACGAGGATCAGCGCGAGCACGGCGAGCACAAGCAAACCGGCGGCCAGCGTCAGCCACCGGAACACGCGGTCGCCCAGGACGCCACCGCCTCGACTCGTCAGGTGCGGGGGAAGGTGATCAGACGTTCGTGACAAGCGGCCCACTCCCTGGTCTCAGTCAGTTACTCGTCATGCCCGGCAAGGGCGGGACCCGGTCTGGGTCCCGCCCTTGGGCCCGGCCACGGTCGGTCCGCACGGACCTAGCCGACGGTGACGGATTCGATCTGGGCGAGGGCCTTCTGTCGGATCGAGTCGGGCAGGGTCGCGTAGCCCTCGTCGTGGGCAATCTCGATCGACACCGGGTCGCTGAGCAGCCAGGTCAGGAAGCCCTTGACCGCGGCCCCGACCTCCGGGTCGTCGTACGTGGGGCGGACCAGGATGTAGGTCGGCGCCGTGATCGGGTAGCTGTCGGCCCCGGGTGCGTTCAGCGGGTTGTACGTGAGGTCGTCGTTCAGCGTGGCTCCGGCGAGCGCGGCGGTCGTCGCCTCGAGCGTCGGCACCACGTAGTTGCCGTCCGCGTTCTGGATGGCGGCGAAGGTCAGGCCCGAGGCGGTCGCGTCGGCGAAATCCACGTAGCCGATCGCGCCATCGGTCTGCTGGATGATCTGGGCCACCCCGGTGTTCCGGTCGCCGGCCTGGGTGTCGGCGGGCCACTCGACCGTGTCCCCGCTGCCGAGCGTCCAGTCGGAGCCGCCGGCCGCGACGAGGTACTTGGTGAAGTTGTTCGTCGTGCCGGAGCCGTCGGACCGGCGCACGACCACGATGTCCTTGGCCGGCAGGGTCGCGTCCGGGTTGTCGGCGGCGATCTCCGGGGCGTCCCAGCGGGTGATCGTCCGCGAGAAGATCTTCGCCAGCGTCGACGGGCTCAGCTGCAGGTCCGGAACCTCGGAGAGGTTGTAGGAGATGGTGATGGACGCGGCCACCGTCGGCACGTAGAGGTAGGAGCCCTCCTGCGGGCCGTCGCCCTCCTTGACTGTGCTGTCGGTGCCGGCGAACGCGGTCAGGCCCTCGCCGAACTCGCGCTTGCCGGTCCCGGAACCGGTCGAGCGGTAGGTGATCTCAAGATCAGGAGCGACCTCAGCGAATGCCTCGATGGCCGCCTGGTAGTAGTTGTTCGGGAACGATGCTCCGGAGGCGTCCAGCGTCCCGGTCAGCGACGCGTACGGGTTAGCGGCCGACCCGGACGGGTCCGGCTCTGGATCCGACGACGACGAGCAGCCAGCGAGAGCCAGTGCGGCCATCGCAACGCCGATGACGGCGGTGCGCGTGAGCACGGATCGGTTCACGACGTCAGTGCCTCTCTTGTCTGGGAATCAAGGCGTGCCTGCCTTGGCAATGGGCAAGCTAGGAGCCGCACGTGGCCGAAGGCCGGGCGTGAGGTGAACCGTCCATGAACAACCGTCGCCAGAATGGTGACGGCAGCTTCACCCCGATTGTCCGTTCTGTGACGGCGCCTCCGTTACGAGCGCCCACCGTGGGCCGGGGACGGTCGAGCCGCCCGCGGGTTAGCCTCGGGGCCATGGATCATCAGGCGAGCGGGGCCCCACTCGTCATCGGGGCTCGGTACAACGGGCCACCCGGCTCGGGCAACGGCGGGTACAGCTCCGGACGGTTCGCGCTCGCCGCCGGATTGGCCAGCGACGCCGTGGAGGTGACGCTGCGCCGGCCGCCGCCGCTCGAGGTCGAGCTGGCCGCCCAGGCCGCCGACTTCGGTATCGATATCTTTCATGATCTCGAACTGATCGCCCAGGTTCGCCCCGCTACCATCGATCCCGACGAGATCATCGAACCGGTCGGCTGGGACGAGGCGGTGGCGGCCTCGGCGCGCTACCCGGGGTTGGTGACCCACCCGTTCCCCACCTGCTTCGTCTGCGGGCCGCAGCGGGCCGTCGGCGACGGGCTCCGGCTGTTCCCCGGCCGGCTGCCGGACGGCCGCACCGCGACCCCGTGGACCGTGCCGGAGCCAGCCACAGCGCCGGAGGCGCGGGAGCCCACAACGCCGCCGGAGCTGGTGTGGGCGTCGCTCGACTGCCCCGGCGGGTGGGCGATCCCGCTGGAGGGGCGGCCGTACGTGCTCGGCCGCCTGGCGGTCCGGATCATCCGGACGCCGGCGCCCGGCGAGCGCTGCGTGGTCATGGGCGCGGTCACCGGCGAGGACGGTCGCAAGGCGTACGTGCGCACGAGCCTGTGGGGTCCCGAGGGTGACCTGCTCGCCCACGCCCGGGCCACCTGGCTGGCCCTGGCCTGATCCAGAAGCCCGCCCTGGCCTGATCCCGGAGCCCGCCCCGGCCTGATCCGGTGCGGCTGGTGGCGAGCCGCTACGGTTAGGCAACACGCGAGCCGACCCCAAAGGAGCGCCATGGACGGCCAACTGGTCGTTTCGAACCTGACCAAGGTGTATCCCAAGGTCCGCGCCGTGGACGACCTGTCGTTCACGGTCCAGCCGGGCCGGGTCACAGGGTTCCTCGGTCCCAACGGTTCCGGCAAGACCACGACGCTGCGCATGATGCTCAACCTCGTCACCCCGACGGCCGGCACCGCCACCATCGGTGGGGTCCGCTACGCGGATCTGCCGCGCCCGCTCGACGTCGTGGGTGCGGTGCTGGAGGCGTCCAGCGCCCACAAGGGCCGGACGGGTCGCAACCACCTGCGGGTGCTCTGCGCGGCGGGGGGCTACCCCGACCGTCGGGCCGACGAGGTGCTCGACCTTGTCGGGCTCTCGCCGGCTGGGGGGCGCAAGTTCCGGGGCTACTCGCTCGGTATGCGGCAGCGCCTCGGTATCGCCGCCGCCATGATCGGCGACCCAAAGGTGCTGATCCTCGACGAGCCGGCCAACGGCCTCGACCCCGAGGGCATCAAGTGGATGCGGGAGTTCCTGCGGGCCTTCGCGAGCCAGGGCCGCACGGTCTTTGTCTCCAGCCACCTGCTGGGTGAGATGCAGCAGCTCGCCGACGACGTGATCATCATCGCCGCCGGCCGGATGGTGGCCCAGGGCACGGTCTCCGACATCATCGCCAGCATCGCGGAGCCCGGCGCCGTCCGGGTGCGCACGCCCCACGTCGACCAGCTCGCGGTCGAGCTGCGTAACTACGCCGTGACACTGGACTACCCCGGGGAGAACCAGCTCATCGTCCGCGGCGTGGACGCGGCGACCGTCGGCCGGGCCGCGCTGGCCGCCAAGGCCGAGCTGCACGAGCTCACGACCGAGGCCCCCGACCTGGAGCAGGCCTTCCTCAAGCTCACCCGGGACAAGGCGGCGATCCGATGAGCAGCAGCGCGACCCTCGCGCCCGCGACCGCCGGGCCGGCGGAGACCGGGTCGGTACCGCAGGGGCGCCCGCGGTTGGTCCGCGCCGAGCTACGCAAGATCTTCACGACCAGCACCTGGTGGCTGATCGGGCTGTTCATCCTGATCAGCACCGGGCTGACGCTGCTGGGCAACATCCTGAACGCCAACCAGAGCCTGCGGGCCGCGGAGCAGATGCGGTCGCACCCGCCGGACTTCTCCAACCTCCCGCCCGGGCAACGGCCGTCGGCGAGCGAGCAGCAGGCGATCCTGGAGGACTTCGCCCGCCGGACCGACATCCCGGCGATCGTGGCCGAGCAGGCGGCCAACGTGTTCACGTCCGGGCAGTTCCTCGGGCTGATGCTCATCGTGATCCTCGGCGCACTCGTGGTGACCAACGAGTTCACGCACCAGACCGCCACCCCGACGTTCCTCACCACCCCGCGTCGGACCCGGGTGATCGTGGCCAAGCTGGTCGCGGCGATGGTGCTCGCCGCCGGGTACTGGCTGCTCTCGACCGTGGTGAGCGTGGGCTTCGGGGTGCTGAACTTCAGCCTCGCCGGCTACGACATTCCGTTCGCGAGCATGCAGGTCTGGCGCCCGGTCGCCATGAACCTGCTGGCGTACACGATCTGGGCGGTGCTCGGGGTCGGCTTCGGCGTGCTGCTCCGCAACCAGCTCGGCGCCACGATCACCGCGGCCGGTCTCTACCTCATCGGTCTGCCCTCGGCGCTGGTCGTGTTCGGGCTCATCCACGCCTATCTCATCCACAGTGACGCCGTGTGGAACTTCATCGTGGCCGTGCCGGGCGTGGCCTCGCTGGTGATGGTCAGCGTGGAGCCGCCCACCTTCGGCCCGGACCAGACGGGGGTGCCGTGGTGGGTCGGCGCGTTGGTGCTGATCGCATACGGTGTTGTCGCCGGCGTGATCGGCACGCTGATCACCCGTCGGCGGGACATTTCGTAGGCCCGCCGGCCCTCGTCACGGAAACGCGGGTGCCCGCAAACCGCCCGTGACCGAATGACTCGCCAGTGACCGGCGACTCGGATGGTCACGCGTCGCCTTCTGTCCCGTCCGGCGTAGCCTTTAACACGCATAGGGAATCGCTCGCGGCGACGCCGCCGCGCACACGGAAAGGCACGGCTGTCGTGACCAGCCAGTCGACGCAATCACAGGACAACCCGCTAGCGGGCTTCGGACCCAACGAGTGGATCGTCGAGGACATGTACCAGCGGTACCTCGCCGACCCATCGAGCGTCGACGCCGCCTGGCATGACTTCTTCACCGACTACCGCCCGTCCTGGACGACGGCGACGGGCGAGCTGAAGACCGTACGGCCCCGGCCGGACGGCGCCACCGCCACCGCCACCGTGACCGCCCCGGCCCCGGACGCGGCCCCCGCGACGACGACCGCCGC
>JADGGF010000172.1 GCA_019690055.1 Micromonosporaceae bacterium | reverse complement strand
ACGATCGGCGGTCTCTCGGGCCCAGGGAACGAGCAGCCGCTCCGCCAGCACGACCAGGTAGAACAACGCCACGCTGATGATCGTGAGCAGGACGATGGCCGCGAAGATCAACGGTGTGTTGGCGTTCTGCTGGGCGAGCAGGATCAGCGTGCCGAGCCCGCCGCTGGGCCGCGCGATCTGAGCCACGACAGTTCCGATCAGCGCCAGCGTCATGCCGAGTTTCAGGCCGACGAACACCTGCGGCATCGCCCAGGGAACCCGCACCTTGAGGAAGTGCTGCGTTCGGGTGGCGGACAGCGACCGGGCGAGCTCACCCAGCTCGGCCGGGGTCGATGCCAGTCCGGCCATCGTGGCGATCATGATGGGGAAGAAGCATATAGATGCCGCCATGGCAATCTTCGGCGCGTGGTCGAGCCCGAACCAGACCATGAACAGGGGAGCGAGGGCGACCTTCGGCACCGCGTTGAGGGCCACGACGATCGGGAGCAGCGCGCGTTGCAGGGAGGCCGAGGCGGAAAGCGCGACCGCGATCAGCAGGCCCGCTCCCGCACCGATGCCGAAGCCGGCCAGCGTCTCGTAGACGGTGATCCAGGACTGCTCCAGCAGAACCTCGGAGTTCTTGGTGAGCGACTCGACGACGTCCGCGGGGGACGGCAGGAAGAACCTACGAATCTCGAAGTACCAGGTGGCCCACCACCAGAGACCGACCGTGCCAATGACCCCGAGCACGGGCAAGCCGACCCGATTGAACACCGTCGCGGCGGCGGGCCGGATCCGGGCGGGCACAGGTTGCGCGGAGCGGGCCTCGTCCCGCACGGCCCGGTAGTCGGTGGTCTCCGGTGTGATTTCTGTCATGGCCGTTCTCGCTCCAGGCGCTGTGTTGCGGGTGCGGACGCGCCGGCACCGAGCCGGGCAAGGGGGGCCGTGAGCGGGCGGGACTGCCGCCCCGCCCGCTCACCGCCTGAGCAGGTTCTCAGCTGGTCATCGATGTCAGGAGGCCATCAGGGTCTGCGGACCCAGGATGGCGTCCGGCGTGAGGCCGGACGGGATCAGGCCCGAGCTCTCCAGCACGCTGATGCAGCGAAGAACGTGCGATTCGTCGATCGCGCCGATCTTGTCGACGTTGCCCGTGATGTACGGCTTCATCACATTGATCTGCGCCACGAACGGCGGGATCGCCGGCACGGCACCCGGGTTGCGGTCGGAGAGGATCTGGATCGCCTCCTCCGGGTTGGCCAGCGTGTACTCCAGGCCGCGCAGCGCGGCGTCCCGGAACCGCGTGACCAGGTCCGGGTTGGACTCGGCCAGCGCCGTGGTCGAGATGAGGGCGGTGCCGAGCATGTCGCTGAGCACCTCGTTCATCGGGAAGACCCGCATCGGCTCGCCAGCCGCGTTCTCGACGACGCCCTTCTGGATGATGAAGGTGCTCAGCGCGTCGGCGCGGTGAGCCGGCAGCAGGCCGAACAGCTCGGTCGGAGCCACCGACACGATCTGGCTCTTGTCGAACTCGAAGCCGGCCAGGCTCGCGTAGACAGGCAGAAGGAATTCCGTCGGCGAGCCGGCGAACGCGCCGATCTTCTTACCAACCAGGTCCTGCGGGCTCTGGATGTTCGAGCTCTCCGGGGCCAGGATGGCGGCCAGCGTGGTCTGGTGCACTGCGGAGAGCACCCGGAACGCGCCGGGCTCGACCTGGCCGTTACCCATCTGGTACAGCAGGCCGACGAGGTCGATGTAGGTGAACTGCGCCTCGTCCGCGAGCATCGGGCCCAGGTTCTGGGTGCCCGCGCCGAGCTGGATGTCGACGTCGATGCCGGCTTCGTCGAAGAAACCCTTCTCGTCGGCCACGAAGATGAACGCGTCGTGGGCGGACGCGTTGAAGCCGGTCAGGTAGACGACCTTGTCTGGTCCGGCCGGATTCGAGGGGCCAGGCTCCGGTTCCGTGGACGTGCCGCTGCTGCAGGCCGAGGCGAGCATGACGAGCGAGGCACCGACGGCCAGTGCGGCTCGGACAGTTCGGGCTGGATGCACCATGCCTCCAATGTGGATAGATCAACCGTGAGGGGTGGAGCGGGTAGTCTCACGCAGCGACCGCGGGTTTCATCATGGCGGTCCACCTCGTAGAGTGATCGGCGGCCCCGGTTGCGACCGAGACCCCCGCATAGGCCGAGCGGAGTATAGAAGAGATCATGCTGGTGCGCACTCGATGCGACTTTGACCACTGTCACGGTGGGACGCACAGCGCACCGCCGAGCCCCGGGGAGCAGCCATGATCCGGCTGGTCGATCTGTCCCATACGTTCACCGGGCGCACGGGCGCCGTCCGGGCGTTGGACCCCATCAACCTCGAGGTAGGCGCGGGCGAGTTCGTCGCCATCGTGGGCCGGTCCGGGTGTGGCAAGTCAACGCTGCTGCGTCTCGTGGCCGGGTTGGTCACGCCGACCGCAGGTGAGGTGTGGATCGGGGGCGAGCGCGTCCGACGGCCGCGTCCCAATGTTTCGATGGTGTTTCAACGCCCCGCGCTGTTGCCATGGCGCTCCGTAATCGATAACGTCATGCTGCCCGCGGAGATCCATCGATGGTCCCGAAAGGAGTACGATGCTCGTGCGCGCGAACTGCTCGAGCTTGTCGGCCTCGCCGGCTTCGAGCGGCGCCTGCCGCACGAGCTGTCCGGTGGAATGCAGCAGCGGGTAGCGGTGTGCCGGTCCCTGCTCGCCTCGCCGGAGGTCCTGCTGATGGACGAGCCGTTCTCAGCACTGGACGCGCTCACGCGTGAGGAGTTGTGCGCGGGGCTGCAGGACATCCATATGCGGCTGCGGACGACTATTATGTTTGTCACACACTCGATCGACGAGGCGGTGCTGTTGGCCGATCGGGTGGTGGTACTCACCGAGCGCCCCGGTCGCATCCGGACGGTCATCGATATTGATGTGCCCCGACCCCGCTCGTTGGGGCAGCACGAGCATTCCGCCCGCATGGCCCAGTACGCGGCCCAGTTGCACGACCTGCTCCGTCCCGGCCCGACGCAGGCCCCGCCCGATTCCATGGCGACGAGTGGCCTGCGATGATCAGGCAATCGATCACCGACACCCCGGTGGCGCGGACCTGGCCCCGTGCCGGGGCGTTCGTCGTGTGACCAGCACAGACAGGAGGAACCGTTGACGCAGCAACAGACCGACGGCGATGGCGCCGTCGTGGTCATTGGAGGGACCGCCGGCCTGGGGCGTGACCTGGCGGAGTACTACGCGGCCCGGGGTCGTCGCGTGGTGATCACCGGGCGGGGCCAGGAGCGCGCCGACAAGGTCGCGGCGGAGGTCGGGGGGAACACATCGGGCATAGGCCTGGATCTGACCAAAGTTGATGAAATCGCGCCCGCGCTCGCCTCAGTCGGCCCGGTGCAGTACCTCGTGTTGAGCGCGTTCTTCCGTGACCGCAACACGGCCAAGGACTTCAACATCGCCAACGCTCGTGATCTGGCGACGATCAAGATCGTTGGATACACGGAAGTGGTGCACGCCCTGTACGACCGTCTGCAACCGACCGGTTCGGTCCTGATCTACGGTGGCGGGTTGAAGGACCGGCCGCAGGTCGGCACGCTCACGGTCTCCACCACCAACGCGGCGGTGATGGGACTGACACGGGCCCTGGCGGTCGAGCTGGCGCCGATCCGCGTCAACGCGATCCACCCGGGCATGGTCGCGGACAGTCCATTCTGGAGCGCGCAGCCCGCGGAGGTGCGTGAGGCGATCCGTTCACGGACGCCGACGAAGCGGTTCACCACGATGCGGGACGTCACCACCGCCGCGGTGTTCCTGCTGGAGCACCCGGCCATCAACGGTGTGAACCTCGACGTCAATGGCGGGGCATCCCTAACGTAACGGATCGCCTACAGTAGGTGTTCGGCTCCCAGCGTGCTGGGAGCCGTGGTCAGGCAAGGAGGGCTGGCGCAAGTCATGACCACGCAGGACATGAGCTGGCTGTTGGACAGCTTCGCCGACACGACGACCGGCGTCTCGCACGCGGTCTGCGTGTCCGCCGACGGCCTGCTCATCGGGGCTACCCGGCATCTGCCGCCGGAGCGGGCCGAGCAGATGGCCGCCGTCGTGGCGGGTCTCAATGGCTTGGCCAACGGCGCAGCACGATACTTCGACGGGGGTGCCCTGCGGCAGACCGTGGTCGAGATGCACAACGGCCTGCTGTTCCTGATGGCCATCGGCGACGGCTCGGTGCTGGCCGCGCTCGCCGCGCGCGGCTGCGATGTAGGGCAGGTCGGCTACGAGATGACCCTCTTGGTCGACCGGGTTGGCAGTGCGCTCGAGTCCGCGCCGCGGCCGAGCATGACGATGGCGCCGTAAGGTACGGACATGAGGGCGCGGCCGACAGGCCGGCAGAAGGAGACGGGGCGTGGCTGGCCGGACTGCGATGAGGGAGGGGGACGATGCTGCCGGGTGCCGGCGACGATCCCCGTGGTGAGTTGGTGCGCCCGTACGCGGTGACCCGGGGACGGACCGAGCCGACCCGTGACATCGCGATCGAGGCGATCCTGGTGACCACGGCGCGGGGCGCACAGGAGGCGCCGTACGCTGGTCGCCACAAACAGCTCATCGCCCAGCTCTGCAGCCACAGTCCGCTGTCGTTGGCCGAGATATCCTCCCACCTGCGTGTCCCGATCGGAGTCGCCCGAGTGCTAGTCGCCGACATGGCATCGGAGGGCCTGCTCGCGGTCTACCAGCAGAGCGACGACGAGAGTCAGGGCGAGCGTATTGAAATGTTGGAAAGGATTCTCGGTGCACTCCAGCGACTATAGGTACCCGCTCGACCCTGATCCGACCCGTATACGAGCCGCGAAGATCGTCATTGCCGGCGGATTCGGCGTCGGCAAGACGACGATGGTCGGCGCGGTGTCCGAGATCGAGCCGCTGACCACCGAGGCCGTGATGACCAGCGCCGGCACCGAACATGACGACTTGTCCGGCGTTCCGGACAAGACCACGACGACGGTGGCCATGGACTTCGGCCGGATCACCATCGGGCCGGACCTGATCCTCTACCTGTTCGGCGCGCCGGGCCAGACCCGGTTCTGGTTCATGTGGGACCAGCTCCACCGTGGTGCCATCGGCGCGGTGGTGCTCGCGGATGTGCGCCGGCTGCCGGACAGCTTCGCGTCGATCGACTTCTTCGAGAACCGTCAGGTGCCGTACCTCGTCGCGGTCAACTGCTTCGACGGGGCACCGGTGTACCCCGAGGCTGATCTGCGGGAGGCGCTGACCATCCCGCCGCACGTACCGGTGCTCCTGTGCGACGCGCGCGACCGCGAGTCGGCGAAGGCCGTGCTGATCGGCCTGGTGCGCCACGTCATCGACCTGCATCAGCGCGGCGTACCCGTCGGCCTGCGCTGACCGGCGGCGCGCCGGTCGCCTCACGTCTCGCGGCGGGCTGGGTTCAGCCCCGCGATCGCGCTGCTGTTGCGACAACAGTCGATAGTTTTAAATCTTCGCGATTATCGTTACCGCCTGGGCTCGTGGTGTCGTTCCGTGTCGTGACCGTAAACGCAGCCGCGGTGCCCGGAACGCGTCGGGGCACCCCGGCTGATCCGCGGTCAGCGGGCGAGGGGGAGGCCAAGCAGTCACTGCCCGCGCCGCCATGGCGATGCGGCGCGGGCAGGCGGCACTTGACCGATTACGAGGCGTACGCCTCGAGGCGCTGGGCGCGCGACGGGTGCCGCAGCTTGTGGAGCGTGATCTTCTCGATCTGACGGATGCGTTCGCGGGACAGGCCGAACTCACGACCCACCTCGTCGAGCGTCCGCTGGCGGCCGTCGTCGAGGCCGAAGCGCAGGCGGATCACCTCCTGCTCCCGCTGCGAGAGCGTGGAGAGAACGATCGACACCTCGTTGCGCAGCATGCCGTACGACACCGTGTCCGCGGGCTCCTCGCGAGGATCGACGCGGGCCACGAAGTCGCCCAGCGCGCTCTCGCCGTCCTCGCCCACCGCCTGGTCCAGCGACACCGGTTCGCGGTCGTACGAGATGAGCTCCAGCACCTGGAACTCCTCCATGCCCATCTCGGCGGCGATCTCGGCGACGCTGGGCTCCCGGCCGAGCGTAGTGGACAGGTCGCGGCGCACCCGCACCATGCGGTTGACCTGCTCGACCATGTGGACCGGGATGCGGATGGTGCGGGCCTGGTCGGCCATGGCGCGGGTGATGGCCTGGCGGATCCACCAGGTGGCGTACGTGGAGAACTTGTAGCCCTTGGTGTAGTCGAACTTCTCGACCGCCCGGATCAGGCCGAGGTTGCCTTCCTGGATCAGGTCCAGGAACGCCATGCCGCGGCCGGTGTACCGCTTGGCGATGCTCACCACCAGCCGGAGGTTCGCCTCCAGCAGGTGGTTCTTGGCGGCCCGGCCCTCGGTGACGATCGTGCGCAGGTCCGCCCGGTACTGCGGGTCGAGCACCTCGCCGCGCTCGTCAGCCCGGGTCAGGACCTCCTCGGCGAACAGGCCCGCCTCGATACGCTTGGCCAGCTCCACCTCCTGCTCGGCGGTGAGCAGCTTGGTGCGGCCGATGCCGTTGAGGTAAGCCCGAACCAGGTCGGCGGAGGCACCGCGCTCGTCCGCTCCGACCTGCGGCTCGTCGTCGACCAGGTCCAGCTCGAGGTCGACGTCGACGGCCGAGACCGGCTCGAACTCGCCGGCCCGGGCGGCGTCACGGGCGGTGGTGCTGGCAGTGCGTGAGGTGGTGGTGGCCATCAGGCGCCTCCCCGGCTGGATGTCGGTACTCACGCTGACCAGGGTTCCGGGTCCCGCGTTAAGTCCCGGTAAGGCGAGCCCTTCGTGCGGCCAGTGTTTTGCCAGCTATGCGGTTTCCGCCCCAAATGTTCCTATGTCAGGAAGGACTCCCTCCTAGGCACCAGCTGTCAGCAGGGCGTCCTTCCTGACACTCGGTGTCAGGAAGGCGTCCTTCCTGGGTACCAGGCGTCAAGAGGGCGTCCTTCCTGACACAGGAATGAGGACGCCGCGCTCGACGAGTTGGGTGACGATCGGCGCGGCCATGGCCGCCAGGGTTGGCTCCGGCGTGTCGAAGGCCGCGGCGAGCACGGCGATCTGCTCGCGCATCGGGACCGTACCGTCCGCCCCGTCGATGAGGGCGAGCGTGACCGGGTCCACCTCCTGCGACCAGAGGTCGTGGTGCAGCACCTGGGTGTCGACCGTCCACTCCGAGCCGTCATGGGTCGCGTGTTGGGTCAGTCGCAGCCCGGGGGCCCGGGTGTAGCGCGCGGCCAGCGGATCGCGGTGGCCGGCGAGCCACTCCTGCCGCTCGAACCAGGCGGTGATGTCCGCCCCGGTCGGCGGGCGGGGGGCCGCGCGCAGGTCGCTCACCCGGACGATCGGATCCTGACGATCGTGGCGGCGCAGCGTCACCAGGCCGTAGCCGATCGCCTCGATGCGCTGCGCGTCGAACCAGTCCAGCCACGCCCGCGCCCGCGCCGGGTCGGCCGTCTCGCCCGCGTCCCGCATCCATAGGTCGACGTATTCGGTTGGATCGGAGAGCTCGCGCTGCACGATCCAGGCGTCGCAGCCGGTGCCGGCGACCCAGCCGGTGACCCGCTCCGCCCAGTCCTCGCCCCGAACGTGCACCCAGTTGGCCAGGAACTGCATGGTGCCGCCCTCCGCGAGCAGCCGGCCCGCCGCCGCGGCCAGTTCCGCGCAGACCGCGTCACCGGCCCGACCCGAGTCCCGGTAGGTGTAGCGCGTCGTCCCGGGCCCGATCACGAACGGTGGGTTGCTCACGACGAGGTCGAACCGCCGCCCGGCCACCGGGGCGTCCAGGTCACCGGCCAGCAGCTCCCAGGACAGTCCATTGAGGATGGACGTGGTCGCGGCGAACCGAAGGGCTCGCTCCGACACATCGGTAGCGGTCACCGTGGTGGCGTGCCCAGACAGCTCGAGGGCCTGCACCCCGCAGCCCGTGCCGATGTCCAGGGCGGATCCGACGGGGTGGCGTACGGTCGCCTGCGCGAGCGTCGTCGCCGCGTTGCCCACGCCGAGCACGTGGTCGGAGCGCAGCGGGCCGGGGCGCGTGTCCACGTCCACATCGGACAGAATCCAGTAGTCGCGTCCGGTGTGTCCGGTGTAGACGTCGAGGTCGACCGCGGCGTGCAGCCCGTCGCCGTACGCCTCCACCAGCCCGGCCGTGACCGCGGCCTCCAGCGAGAGCGGGGCGAGCGCCCGGGCCACCGTCTCGGCCGGTTCGGTCGTCCCGGCGAGGAACAACCGGATCAGCGTGGCCAACGGATCACGGTCCCGTGGGTCCAGTGGGTTGGTCGCCCGTAGCAGCCCGCGCAGGTCGCCGCGCTTGACCGCCGCGACCGCCTCCGGCCCGATGCGGGCCGCGATGCCGGTACGGGTGTAGTCGGCGGCCGAGAGCGCCTCACGCAGGCGGAGCAGGTCGTCGGGCGGCAGCAGTGGGTTCACGCCTCCATCCTGCCCGCGCCCACGAACCCGGCCCGGCGGCCCACCCCACTCGACGCGTC
>JADGGF010000171.1 GCA_019690055.1 Micromonosporaceae bacterium | reverse complement strand
CCGCACATCACACCCCGCTCGGAGGACGTTCGGCACGGGTGACCATGGAGCGGGGTGTGATGTGCGGAGCTCGTGGAAGACGGTGACGGCTGGGCGAAGACGTCGAGCCGGGGGTCGGTGGCGATCTCGATGAACTGCTCGATGGACAGCGGCAGCTCGGCTCGGGGTGGCGCGGTGGGTTGGGAATGCCAGTGGCGGAGGTCCTCGGCGAGCATCCAGTCCCTCACGGCTGTCTGTCCAAAGTCGACAGCGATAATTAGAGATGTGTCGTCCGCCCAGTGTGCGATCCGCCCACCGCGTTCGCCGCGCAGACAGTGCTCGCTGGGGCAGAGCGCGCCTAAGAAGCCACTGAAGTCGGGTTCACGGCCGATGTCGACGCTGCGGATGACGATGAATCCCATCCTCACCGCGCCCCGGTCGTCCACCACGACCGCGGTTGAGGTGAAGCGCAGCCCTCCGGGACTGGCGTAGAACTCCAGGGGCGCCAGCGTCTGCGCCGGCGGGGTGTCGGCGTCGCCAACCTGGTGGAACCGGAAGTCCGGCAGCCGCGACGTGACCAGCTCGGTGACCGCGCACCGCAGCCGGGCGGCCCGCCAATCGATCAGCGCGTCGGTTTCCGCGTCGACCGTCGACGTCCCTGCGTACGGCGGGAAACCGTCCTCGTCGCGCACCGCGCGCGGCGGGGCCGCGACCGCGGCGCAGACGCGTTCGACATTCAACACGGTCGCCGCCGAGTTGCCGCCGTCGACCGCCTGGTGCGTGAGCACGGCCGGGACCGCGGCGGCGGTGGCGACCAGTACCACCGCGACCGAGCCGACCCGCAGCTGGCTCATCCGGCGGACCCGTCGTCCCGCCTGCAGAATCGCCTCAGCGGTGAGCGTCCTCGGCGGCTCCGCGCTGACGTAGGCGATCAACCGCTCGCGAATCTCTGGATCGTCCATGCCTTCCCCGTCTCCTCCTCGGGCGTCGCCTCCGGATCGCTGAGGAGTCGACGCAGCGTCTCGACCCCGCGTGCCGTCTGGCTCTTCACGGTTCCCTCAGGAACCCCAGCACCTGGGCGACCTCGCTGACCGACAGGTTCTCGAGGTGGCGCAGTACCACCATCTCCCGCTGCCGCCGGGGCAGGCGGGCCAGCGCCCGGCGCAGGTCGAGCTGGAGGCCGGGATCGGCGGTGGTCGCTATCGAATCCGGTGGCTCGGCGGTCGTCATTTCGCGCCGCAGCCGTCGGGACTGCGAGCGCACGGTGTTCACCAGGATCGTGCGCACGTAGGCGTCGAGCGACTCCGGTCGCACCCGCGACCAGTGGCGGTAGAGCTGGACGAAGGTGTGCTGGACGACGTCGTCGGCGGTGTGCCAGTCACCGCAGAGGGCGTACGCCAGCCGCCGCAGCGCGCCGTGCAGAGCCGCGAAGTACTCCACGAACTCCGCTTCCTGGCCAGCCGCGCCCATGCCACCTCCCCTGTCGCCAGTACTACCTCCCAGCCCCGCCCGAGGTTCAGGTGCCCAGGGAAGGGGCTTTGTATCATCCGCCAATGACTCAGCCCCGGACTGAGCGGTTGCACGCGCTCGACGGCCTGCGCTTTCTGGCGGCGCTGGCGGTCCTGCTGACGCACTACATCTCAGCCGGCTGGGTGTACTGGCACCCGCCTGCGCTGGCCGCCTTCGATCCCATCCAGCCAGTCGCCATGTGGGGTTGGATGGGCGTGAACCTGTTCTTCGTTATCAGCGGCTATGCGATTTGCATGAGCAGCTGGGGCCGCGGGCTCAGTTCGTTCTTCGCCTCTCGGGCGGCGCGGCTGTTTCCCGCGTACCTGGTCTGCGCGCTCATCACCTTCGCCGTGACGTCCACCTTCGCGTTCCGTAATGTCAGCGTCGCCGACCTGATGGTCAACCTGACCATGCTGCATTTCGCGTACGGGGTGCCCTCGGTCGACGGCGCGTACTGGACGCTGTGGCAGGAACTGCTCTTCTACCTGTTGTTCGCGATCGTGATCTGGCGCGGCGTCACCTATCGCCGAGTGCTCGCCTTCTGTCTCATCTGGACCGTGGCGGCCGTGTTCTCGGTCTACAGCGGGATCGCGTTTCTGCAGGCGATCCTCCAGCGAGACCACTTCATGTACTTTGTGGCGGGCGTCGCTATGTACCTTATGCGGCGGCACGGACCGAATCTGCTGTTGTGGGCGATCATCGGGGTCTCGGCCCTGCTCGCCATCCACGCACAGGGCCCCACGCTGATCTCCTACTACGGCGAGGAGGACTACCAGAAGCACTGGACCGTCGGCGCCTGCCTGGTCGTCGTCTGCTTCGGGCTCGTGCTCGTCGTCGCCCTCGGGCGGCTGGATCGGCTCCGCTGGCGCCCGCTCGTTACCGCCGGTGCCATCACCTACCCGCTGTACCTCCTGCACTCCTACATCGGCTGGTGGGTGATCTACCGCTTCTCGGCCACAATCGACCCGTGGCCGCTGCTCGGTGTGCTCGTCGTCGGCATGCTCGTGGCGTCGTACCTGGTTCATCGACTGGTTGAGCGCCCGTTCGCCGGACGTATCCGGCGGCGGCTGGATGCTGCCTTCAAAGCTGGTGACGGGGTAACGCGGGTGGCCGCGATCCCGATCCAGCTGACGGCGGCCGCGGTCCCAGCTCAGCCGACGGCGATCGCGGTCCCGGCTCAGCCGACGGCGGCCGGGATGACCCCGCCCGTCCTTGCGGTTCCGACGTCGGCGGAGATCTCGAACGACGACGCACGTCCGCCCTGGCGTCCCGCCAACCCGACCGCTCAATGAGATTCGAGGCGGGTCCTGGCCATGGGGAGCGGCGCGCCGGCCGGGGACACTAGGGTGTCCGCGTGGTTGAGCCGACCCTGATCATGCCGCCGGTGCGGCCCCGGCGCCGGTGGGGGCGTACCGCGCTGCTCACCGTCGGACTGGTTGTCCTGGGTTGCTGTGTCGCGGGTGCCACGGCCGCCGTCGTCTCGTCGGCCCTGAACCGCGACGGTGGTGCCGGCCCGGGTGGGGCGGGTCCGGCCACGGCCCCGGCGGTGCCCGGGTTCGGCGATCCGGTGCGCGACGGTCAGTTCGAGTTCGTGGTCTCGGGGCTGACCTGCGGCCACGCCGAACTCGTCAACGGCATCCTGCGAGCCCAGGCTCAGGGCCAGTTCTGTGTCGTCGACCTGTCGGTGGGCAACATCGGCGACGAGCCGCGCCACTTCGCCGACGGGGCGCAGAAGGCGTACGGTCCGAACGGCCACCAGTACGCCGCCGACACCCACGCCGGGGTGGTGGCGAACGGCAACGGTGCCGCGGTGTGGAATGTCATCAATCCGGGCAACGCGGTGCAAGCGAAGATCGTCTTCGATATCCCGCCGACCGCGTCCATCACCACCCTGGAACTGCACGACTCGCCGTTCTCCGGCGGGGTGCGGGTCGCCGTCTCCGCGACCTGACGCGCCGTTTACGCAGGGGCCACGGCGGGTTCGGCTGCGCCGTCGACGGCGTCCATGTCGGCGGCGCGGACTATGAACAGCATCGATGTCAGGCCCGCGATGATCGTCACCGCCATCACCCCGACCATGGCCAGCCCGGTCGCCCCGAGCGCCCCGACTACGGGAGCGGTAAGCGCGCCGAGCCCGAACTGCAGCGATCCCTGGATCGACGCCGCCGTCCCGGCGGCCTCCCCGTGCCGGGACAGCGCCATCGCGCCCGCGTTCGGGTTGGCCAGGCCGACACCGCACAGCCCCAGCCACATCGGGATCAGCAGGCCGAGCAGGCCGCCGACGTGGGCGGCCGTGGCGGCGAGCGCGAGGAGCATGCCAGCGCAGGCGAGGCCCAGCGAGCACAGGATGAGCTGGCGCGGGGTGTAGCGGTTGAGCAGCCGGACGTTGAGCTGAGCCGATCCGATGAGCCCCACCGCGCAGAGCCCGAAGACGACCGCGAACTCCTGCTCGGACAGGCCGTACTGCTCCTGCATCACGTACGACGATCCGCCGACGTACGAGAAGATCGTGGCCATGCCGAGGCTCAGCACCAGGGTCAGGCCGACGAACGTACGGTCGCGCAGGATCGTCCGGTAGGAGCGCAGCGTGGTGCGCAGGTCGGGGTGCTGGCGACGCTCCGGCGGCAGGGTCTCCGGCAGCGCCCAGGCCGCCATGATCCCGATCGCCGCGCCGAAGATCGCCAGAGCCACGAAGATCCCGCGCCAGTCGGCCCAGCGCAGCAGCTGGCTGCCCAGCGACGGCGCCAGGATCGGTGCCGCGCCGAGCACGAGGATGAGGCGGGAGAAGAGCTTGGCGGCCGCGACCCCGCTCACCAGGTCGCGGACGACCGCCGAGGCCACCACGGTCGCCGCCGCGGCCCCCAGACCCTGCAGCACGCGCAGCACGCCGAGAACGGCCACGCTGGGCGCGACCAGGCACAGCAGCGCGGCGACCACGTGCAGCCCCAGGCCGTACAGCAGCGGCCGTCGCCGGCCGAACGCGTCCGCCAGCGGACCGACGAGCAACTGGCCCACGGCCAGACCCAGCAGCGTGCCCGTGAGGGTGAGCTGCACCGACGTCGGGTCGGCCGCCAGATCCTCGCCGATCGACGGGAACGCCGGCAGGTACATGTCGATGGTCAACGGTCCGACGGCGATGATCGAGCCGAGGATGAGGATCATCTTGACCATGGAGCGGGGCGCTGTCTGCGACGTCACACCGCTCTCCAAACGTAGATCCCGTCCCGGCATTCCCGAGTGTCCCACGACATGGACTTCATCACATGCCCGAGTGCGAGGATGGTGGGCGTGACCGGGTTGTCGGCTCTGGTGGACCTGCTGCCTCTGGTGGATCTGCTGCGCGGCGGGGGTGTCGTGGTGCTCAGCGGAGCCGGGCTGTCCACTGAGTCGGGCATTCCCGACTACCGCGGACCGACCGGGCGGTCCCGTCGCGGGACCCCGATGCCGTACGACGTGTTCCTGCGCGACCCGTCGGCCCGGCAACGGTACTGGGCCCGAAGCTTCCTCGGCTGGCGGCTCATGTCCTCGGCCGTGCCCAACGACGGCCACCGCGCCGTCGCCACGCTGCAGTCCCTCGGCCTGGTGGACGGGATCGTGACGCAGAACGTCGACGGGCTGCACCAGGCGGCCGGTGCCCGCGACGTGATCGAGCTGCACGGCGGGCTGGACCGGGTCATCTGTCTCCACTGTGGACAGAGGACTGCCCGGGCCGAGCTCGACGCCCGCCTGCGTCAGGCGAATCCGACGTTCGCGGCTCTGGCGACCGCAGTGAACCCGGACGGTGACGTGGAGCTGCCGGCCGAGGCGGTGGCCAGCTTCCGTCCGGTCGACTGCGCCGACTGCGGCGGGCTGCTCAAGCCCGATGTCGTGTTCTTCGGCGAGACCGTGCCCCGTGAGCGCGTACAGGCCTGCTTCGCCTTGGTCGAGTCGGCCCGCGCGTTGCTGGTGCTCGGCTCGTCGTTGTCGGTGATGTCGGGGCGACGGTTTGTGCTGCGCGCCGCGAACCGCGGCATCCCGGTGGCGATCGTCAACCAGGGCCCCACCCGGGGCGACGCCTACGCGAGCATCCGGCTGGACGCCCCGCTGGGTCCAACGCTCCGGGCCGTCGTCGCCGCGCTCGCGCCGGCCGAGGTCGCGTCGCTGTCCGTTCTCTGACGGAAAGATCAGGTCGGGCGACCCCCGGGGGAGACTAGCCCCGGGGCGAGCGTCGGCGCGGCGCTCGCCAGCATCGTCCGAACGCAAGGAGGACCCATGCCTGTCATTGCCGACCTCGACAAGGTGCTGGACAAGGCGTACGAGAACGCGACGCTCGAGGAGCTCATCAACGCGCCGGTGGACGCGCTGGCCGGGGTCAGCGAGGGCGACGCTGGACTGCTCAAGCAGGCGTTCAACATCAAGACCATTGGCGACCTCGGTCGCAACAAGTACTTCCGGGCCGCGGCCGCGCTCGTCGCGCTGGCCGAGCAGGCCCGCTGACGCCCACCGAGCGTGCGGCCGGTGCGGTTCCGTCCGCACCGGCCCTACCGGCGGTAATGCTGGCGCTCGCACGGGCCTCGGGGCCCTTGATGCGCGGTCTTCCCTCCTCGCTCGCTCGTCAGTCCAGATCCGCCGTAATACCAGTTCGCGGGAATACCGGGTCGTGGGCCTGCGTGCGCTGGGTAGGCTTCGCGCCATGAAGATCGGCATTGTCGGGGCGACGGGGCAGGTCGGTGGCATGATGCGCCGGGTGCTGGCCGAGCGGAAGTTCCCCGTCTCGCAGTTGCGGCTGTTCGCCTCGGCCCGCTCGGCCGGGACCACGCTGCCCTGGCCGGTCGGGGCGGGCAACGGTCAAACGGTGACTGAGATTACCGTCGAGGACGCGCACACGGCGGACTACTCCGGGCTGGACATCGTGCTGTTCTCTGCTGGCAAGTACGCGTCCAAGGAGCTGGCCCCGCGGGTGGCGGAGGCCGGTGCGGTGGTGATCGACAACTCGTCGGCCTGGCGGATGGACCCCGACGTGCCGCTCGTGGTGGCCGAGGTGAACCCGCACGCGCTGCGCCACCGCCCGAAGGGCATCATCGCCAACCCGAACTGCACGACGATGGCCGCCATGCCGGTGCTCAAGCCGTTGCACCTTGAGGCGACGTTGGTGAGCATGGTCGTCGCCACCTACCAGGCGGTCTCCGGCTCCGGCCTCGGCGGTGTGTCCGAACTGGACAGTCAAATCGCCGGGATCGAGGGTCGGGTCGCGGACCTGACCTACGGAGCCGAGAACGTACGGATTCCCGCCCCGACGCTCTACGCCCGGCCGATCGCCTTCAACGTGCTGCCGCTGGCTGGGTCCATTGTAGACGACGGATCCGGCGAGACCGATGAGGAGCAGAAGCTCCGCAACGAGAGCCGGAAGATCCTCGAAATTCCCGACCTGCTGGTGTCGGGGACATGTGTGCGCGTCCCGGTCTTTACCGGCCACTCCCTGCAGGTGAACGCCCGCTTCGCCCGGCCGATCACCCCGGAGCGGGCCAAGGAGATCCTCGCCGAGGCGCCCGGCGTTGTGCTCGAGGACGTGCCGACGCCGCTGCTCGCCGCTGGCCGCGACCCGACGTACGTCGGCCGGATCCGCCGCGACGAGACCGTCGAGCACGGCCTGGCCTTCTTCTGCTCCAGCGACAACCTGCGCAAGGGTGCCGCGCTCAACGCCGTCCAGCTCGCGGAGTTGATCGCCGCGGAGTGACGAGCGGCGAGGAACGAGCGGCCCTGGGTCATCACCGCGGAGTGACTTGGTGTCAGGAAGGACGCCTTGTTGACGCCTAATGCACAAGAAGGACGCCTTCCTGACACCTGGGCGGCTTGGGGGTCAGCGGTTGGAGGTGCGGACGGCGGCTCGGGCCGAGTGACGGGCGCGTAGGCGGGCCCGGGCCCGGGCCTGGCTCGTCCGGACGACGCGGTTGGGCTTGGCCCGAGCACCCGAGCCGGCGGCGGCCGGCACCGAAGCGGTTGACGCTGGAGCCGTCGGCACCGGGACGGTCGACACGGGGCCGGCGATGGCCCGGACCCGGGCGGGTAGCGGCTGGTGATGGGGCTGCGGCTCGGCGTAGAACGTCAGGCCGATCACGGCGGCCAGGGTGACCACGAAGCCCGCTGCGGCGAACCACTCCCGACCCGGAGCGATCCGGTCGCCGAGGAAGAGCAGACCGATGATCGCCGCGGGCACGGCGGCAGCCGCGTCCATCGCCGCGACAGCCGCCGTGGTGGAGCCTCGTTGCATCGCCAGGCCGAGCAGGAGCTGCCCGACGAGCGAGTGAGCGATCAGCAGGTACAGCAGGGGGTTGGTGAGGAAGGCCTCGCCGCTGGTCGGGTTGGCCAGCGGCCGGGCAGCGACCGCGGCCGCGGCGAAGGCGATGCCGGCGAGAGCGCCCAGGGCGACTGAGCCCTTGGCGCCGCGGAGCTTGGCCGCGAAGAGTCCGATCACCGCGAGGCCGCCCAGCACGGCGACCAGGCCCAGGATGCCGGCGGGGCCGAGCGGGTGGGACGGATGGGGCTCCGCCGCCAGGACCAGGGCACCCAACCCGACCAGGAGCGCGGCGAGCAGGGCGATCTCGGATCGGGGCAGCCGCCACTTCAGGAACAGCACTCCCAGGATCGCGGTGACGCCGAGCCCGGCCGCGACCGCCGCCTGCACGAGGAACAAGGGAAGCTCACCGCGCGCGGCGAAGGCCAGGACGAAGCCGAGCATCTGGAACAGGACACCGAGCAGGTACACGCCCTGCCGAGCCAAACGGACGAGCAGCTTCGGGTCGAGCGTCTCGTGGGCGGTGGTGCGGGCGGCGGCCATCGACTGCAGCATGTTCGCCAGACCGTACGCCCCGATCATGGCGCCCAGGAAGACCCAGCCGGCGGACATCAGCGCATCGTAGAGGCAGCGGGAACCGGGCGCGCGGCGAACCCGACAGCGAGGGCCGCCGTAAACGGACAAACAATCATCTAGTGTTCCGCGTCGTTAATTCCTTTACATGGCCGCTGGTAGGTGTCAGGGTGGGTCATGGCGTCTACTGGGCTGGTGGAGATTTCGGACGAGGA
>JADGGF010000170.1 GCA_019690055.1 Micromonosporaceae bacterium | reverse complement strand
GAGCCCGCCCAGCCCGGTCACCGCCGCCGCCGCCAGCGACAGCGCGAGCGCCTCGGGGGCCGGGATGGCGCTGGTGTGGATCACGGCGAGCACACCGTGGTCGGGGTCACTCCGGTAGGCGAACGCCGCCGCGGCGACGAAGCCGGCGGCCGCCCCCAGCCCGGTTCCGCCGAGCATCGGCAGCCCGCTGGAGAGCCCGATGAGCGTGCCGAGCCGGCGACCGGGGGTTCCCCGCAGCTTGAGCATGGCGATGTCGGCCCGCCGTTCCTCGGCCGTGTGCCGGACGGCGAGGAACAGCGCGACCCAGCTCACCAGCACCAACTGGGCCGCCCCGGCCGTGAGGCCGAGGGCCACGAAGAACCGGTCGCGGTCGATCCGGTTCAACAGGCCGTAGGCGGCGACCGACGTCGTCACGCCCGCGGCCCGCAGCGCCGCCTCGCCCCGTCGCAGGGTGCCGCGCAGGTCGGCGGCCGGATCGACGAACGCGTCGCTGGGCAGGAGCACGTGGACGTCGACCTGCAGCGTGTCCGCCCGCAGGTCGGGCAGCGTCTGATCGCTCACCACCACCGGGTTGGCATCGGTGTCCACCGCGCCGAGCTCGCGCAGGTACGAGGTGCCGGCCCAGTAGTTCTCCAGGGGGTTGGTGACGACATAGAGGCCGCTCACCCGCAGCTTCGCCGCCAGACTCTGGTCCCCCCGGACGTCCACCTGGTCGCCGACGCGCACGCCCAGCGCCGCCGCGACCTCCCGAAAGAGCGCCACCTCTCCCCGCTGGGGACAGGCGCCCTCGACGAACGTCAGGTGCTCGCAGATGTCCGTCCGGGTGAGCACGTACGCGTCGACGTCGTTCCCCGCCGGGCGACCCTCGTCGTCCACAGGGCGGACGGTGCTGTAGATCCGCGCCGCGACCGCGAGCTCGGTGCCGGCGACGGGGATGCTCTGCTCGACGGTGGTGCGCAGGGTCGCCAGCGGGTCGCCGGCTGCCGGGTTGTAGCGGGTCAGGCCGGTGGCCTGCACCATGCGGTCGGTGACCGGGGCGGACGCGGTCACGGAGCGGGCCACCGTGTCATAGGCCCAGGCGGCGAACCACACGGCGGCGGAGGCCCCCAGGGCGGCCAGCGCGGCGAGGGCGAAGAGGGTGATGGCTTGGACCCGGCGGGCTCGCAGAGCGTGGAGCACCAGTGAAAACAAGGCCCGCCCTTTCGATCCCTTCGATGTCTGTGGCTGGGCGGACCCTAGCGGGTCGTCCGGCGCACTGTCGAGACTACCCCGGTAAATGTCCGAATCGATCATTAGGTGTTACGCTATTTGGAATTGGCGCCCCGAAGACATTCCGCATTGCGAACACGGAACCGCGGATCGGGGCCGGAACGGCCGGAACGAGGCGGCCGTCGACCATCCAGCCCCACGAGACGACCGTCCAGCTACACGAGACACTCGTCCAGCCTGACGAGACGACTACTCCGGTGCGTCAGTCCAGATCCGCGCGACCCGAGGCCAAATGCACACGGCGAGACATCCTCACATTCATATTGCCGATTGCGCCTCGACTGTCCGCCGGCCTCATCGCGGCCGGGCCGGCCCCATCACGCCGCCCCGGCCGACGGCGCGGTTCACCGCAGCAGCGTCGCGGTCCCGTCGGACAGGTGCAGCTCGGAGTCACAGGCCGCGGCCGCCTCGGGGTCGTGGGTGGCGAAGACGACCGCCGCCCCACGATCCGCCTCGGCGCGCAGCAGCTGCAGGACGCGCTCCCGGTTCTGGGCATCGAGCTCACTGGTCACCTCGTCGGCCAGCAGCACGCAACCCTGGAGCGCGAGGCCGCGAGCCAGCGCGGTGCGCTGCTGCTGGCCGCCCGAGAGCTCCTCCACCAACTGGTTGGCCTGCTCGGCCAGCCCCACGCGCTCCGGGGCCTCGGCCGCGCGGCGCCGGGTCTCGCCCGGCGCGACCTTGTTCGCGATGAGGGCGACCTGGATGTTCTCGGACGCGGTCAGGATCGGCGCCAGCCCGTTGTCCTGCGGAACGATGACCACACCCAGCCGGACCGCCTGGTCCCGGGAGCGCAGCAGCTGCTCGCCCAGCCGGACCGCGCCGCGCTCCGGCCGGATCAGCCCGGCCATCGTGGACAGCAGGGTGGTCTTGCCCGCCCCGGATGGCCCGGTCACCGCGAGGATCTGACCGGGACGCGCGGTCACCGTCACGTCCCGGAGGACGGGGCGGCCGTCGTACGCCACGGTCACGCCGGTGACCGTCAACGTGGGCCCCGGCTCGCCCGGGTCGAAGTTGAGCGCGCCCTCGCGCGGATTGGGTATGGTCGCGGCGGCGCCCGTCGTATTCATGGCAGCCAAGATAGACGGTGTTGACCCCGTTTCGCTTACCCGTGCAGGGCCGCGACGAGGGTGGCCGCCGCGGTGTAGGGATCGGTCCGCCCCGCGGCGACGTCGGCGGCGAGCTCGGCCAGCCCCGGGCCGGCGGGCGTGGCCGCCAGCCGGGCGCGCAGCAGGCCGAGGGCGAGGTGCTCGATCTCGGTGGCGGCCCGCCGCTGGCGCCGTACGGTCAGCTCCCCGTGGCTGTGCAGGAACTCGCGGTGGCGGGCGATGGCCGCGACCACCTCGTCGACCCCCTCGCCGCGCTCGGCCACGGTCTTGAGCACCGGGACCCGCCACAACGCGCGGTCGTCGGCCCCACCACGGTCCTCGTCAATACCATCGGCCGTACGGGCGACCCGCTCCCCCAGCGTGAGCATGCCGCGCAGGTCGCGGACGGTGGCGTCGGCGCCCTCCCGGTCGGCCTTGTTCACGACGAAGACGTCGGCGATCTCGAGGATGCCGGCCTTGACCGCCTGGATGGCGTCCCCCATACCGGGCGCGAGAAGCACGAGCGTGGTGTCGGCCAGGGCGGCGATGTCCACCTCGGCCTGGCCCACGCCGACGGTCTCGACCAGCACGATCTCGTACCCGGCGGCGTCCAGCACGCGCACCGCCTGGGGGGTGGCGGCCGCCAGCCCACCGAGGTTGCCGCGGCTGGACATCGAGCGGATGAAGACCCCGGGATCGGTCGCGTGCTCCTGCATGCGGATCCGGTCGCCGAGGATGGCGCCCCCGGTGTACGGGCTGGACGGGTCGACCGCCAGCACCGCCACCCGGCGGCCCTGGCTGCGGTAGGCGCGCACGAGCGCGCCGGTCAACGTCGACTTTCCGACTCCGGGCGCGCCGGTCAGGCCGACGACCTGGGCGGCGCCCGTGTACGGCGCCAGGGCCGCGGCGATCTCGGGTACGCGCTCGTCGCCGTCCTCGACCAGGCTCACCAGTCGCGCCACCGCCCGGACGTCGCCGTCCCGGGCCGCCGCCACGAGCGCGCCGACGTCGCGCGACCGCCCGGTGGGTGGTCGGGCGGAGTCCCCCGCGGCCGACCCGACGGAGTCACCGGTGAGTGGCGCGTCCGTCATGCGTTCGTCGACGGCACCGTGATGATCAGGGCGTCGCCCTGACCGCCCCCGCCGCACAGCGCCGCCGCCCCGATCCCGCCGCCGCGCCGGCGCAACTCGAGCGCGAGCGTGAGCACCAGCCGCGCGCCGGACATGCCGATCGGATGGCCGAGCGCGATCGCGCCGCCGTTGACGTTGACGATGTCCGGGTTGAGCCCGAGGTCACGGATGGACTGCAGCACCACCGCGGCGAACGCCTCGTTGATCTCGACCAGCTTCAGGTCGTTCACCGTCAGGCCCTGCTTGTCGAGCGCGTGCTGAATGGCCCGGGAGGGCTGGCTGTGCAGCGAGCTGTCCGGGCCGGCGACGTTGCCGTGGGCGCCGATCTCGGCGAGCCAGGGCAGCCCCAGCTCCTCGGCCTTCTCCTTGCGCATCACCACGACCGCGCACGCTCCGTCGGAGATCGGCGACGAGGTGCCGGCGGTGATCGTGCCGTCCGGGCGGAACGCGGGGCGCAGCTTGGCCAGCACCTCGACCGTGGTCTCCGGCCGGACGCCCTCGTCCTCGGTGATGACGAGCGGCTCGCCCTTGCGCTGCGGGATCGTCACCGGCGTGATCTCCTCGGCGAGGGCGCCGTTCTTCTGCGCGGCGGCGGCCAACTGGTGGCTGCGCGCCCCGAACGCGTCCTGCTCCTCCCGACTGATGCCGCGCGTCGCGTTGCCCTGGTCGGTCGCCTCGCCCATCGACACCTCGAGCCAGGCGTCGGTGAGCCCGTCGTACGCCATGTGGTCGACCAGCGTGACGTCGCCGTATTTGTAACCGTTGCGGGACCCGCGCAGCAGGTGCGGCGCGTTGGTCATCGACTCCATGCCGCCGGCCACCACGATGTCGGCTTCGCCGGCCCGGATGAGCTGGTCGGCCAGGGCGATCGCGTTGATGCCCGACAGGCACACCTTGTTGATGGTCAGCGCCGGCACGGTCATGGGAATACCCGCCCCGACCGCGGCCTGGCGGGCGGGCATCTGACCGGCGCCGGCCTGCAGGACCTGGCCCATGATCACGTACTGCACCTGGTCGGGGGCGACGCCGGCGCGCTGCAGGGCCGCCGCGATCGCGATGCTGCCCAGCTTCGTCGCCGGAAGGTCACGCAGGTTGCCGGACAGCCGCCCCATCGGGGTCCGCGCCCCATGAACGATCACCGAGGTCATCGTCACCCTCCCGACGACTACAGACCTGAACGCTGGTTAGGCAAGACTAGCGCCATGGCTTCTGCTGTTGATCTCGGCTCGGCGGGTGAGCTCGGCGCGGTGGGATTGCGGCGCATCGACCACGTGGGAATCGCCGTGGCCGACCTGGACGAGGCGATCGCCTTCTGGGAGCGGGTGTTCGGCCTGCGCTGCGTGCACGTGGAGACGAACGAGGAGCAGGGCGTCCGGGAGGCGATGCTCGCTGTCGGGCCGGGCACCGACGGTGGGTGCGTCCAGCTGCTCGCCCCGCTGTCCCCCGATTCGCCGATCGCCCGCTTCCTCGAGCGCTCCGGGCCGGGTGTGCAGCAGGTCGCGTACACCGTCGACGATATCGACGCCGCCTGCGCGGCGCTGCGCGCGCGGGGCGTACGTCTGCTCTACGAGGAACCGCGCCGGGGGACGGGCGGGTCGCGGATCAACTTCGTCCACCCCAAGGACGCGGGCGGCGTGCTGGTCGAGCTGGTGGAGCCAGCCGAGCCCCACCCGTAGCCGTCGACAAACCCGTCCCGGGACCGACGAACGGAGGACGGCGTGATCGGACGAGCGGCGTGACCGTTGGGTCGATCGCACACCCGGCATAACGCCGAATAAGCGAAATGTCGATCGATAGAGTCGTCCGGATTCATCGGGTAGTGTCGGACACGGCCGGTTTGCAGGTCTTCGACGGCCGGCGCGCGTCTCGGCCACGGCCGCAACAAGATCCCTTTTTGGGGTAATTGGTCGACCGACCGCCCTTGGACGCCGCCGGGGTGGTCTGCAAGGATGTGCGCCATGGCCTCGCAGTCCTCCATGACGTTCTTCGAGAACGCCAACTCCCAGCCTGACTTCACGGTCGTGCTCCGCGGCTACGACCGACCGCAGGTCGACGACTTCGTCCAACGCCTCAACGCGGCCCTGGCCCAGTCGGAGGCCGCGCGCGCCGAGGCGGAGCAACGACTCGCCGACGCCGTGCGGCGCGCCAAGCAGGCCGAGCAGGCGCTGCAGGCGGCCCAGCAGAAGCTCGCCGACCAGTCCAAGCAACTGGAGGAGCAGGGTCGGCCCACGCTGTCGGGGCTGGGCACCCGCGTCGAGCAGATCCTGCGGCTGGCCGAGGAGCAGGCCAACGAGCACCGCGGCGAGTCCAAGCGCGATTCCGAGGCCATCATCTCGGCGGCCCGCCTGGAGGCCCGGGAGATCACCGACAAGGCCCGGGCCGAGGCCGCGGCGATGAAGGCGTCGGCGGAGCGGGACGCGAGCAACATGCGCTCCATCGCCGAGCGCGAGGCGGCCGAGGTACGCATGCAGGCCCGCCGCGAGGCGGACACCCTGCGCTCCGACGCCGAGCGCGACACCAAGCAACTGCGCACCGCCACCGCTCACGAGGTCGCCGAGCTGAAGGCCACCATCGAGCGCGAGGTCGCCACCATGCGGGCCACGGCCGAGCGTGAGATCACCCAGCTGCGGGCCAAGGCCGCGCGCGAGGCCGAAGAGAAGCGCGCCGAGGCCGCCAAGCTGCACGCGGAGGCGAAGGAGCGCCGCGACAAGGAGCTGCAGGCGCTGTCGCTCGAGCTGGCCGAGCGTCGGGAGAAGGCCGAGCGCGAGGAGGCCGAGCGGCACGCCGCCGCCGTGGCCAACACCAACAAGCTGGTCAGCGAGGCGGAGGGCCGGGCCCGGGCGGCCGAGGAGCGGGCGCGGGAGATCGAGCAGCGGGCCGAGGCGCGTCGCATCGAGTCCGAGCGCACCGCCACCGAGACCATCGAGAAGGCCAAGGCGCTGGCCGACAAGACGGTCAACGACGCGCGGGCCGAGGCCCACCGGGTGCTCACCGAGGCCCGGGCCGAGGCGGAGGCCACCACCAACGCGGCCCGGCGCGAGCTGGAGGAGCTCACCCGGCAGAAGAACGCCGTCACCGCGCAGCTCGGCCAGATGCTCTCGGGACTCGCCGGCATCGTGCCCGGGCAGCCGCAGTCGCCACAGCAGGGCTAGACTGCACCCTTGGTGTCCCAAGCCTGAACGTACGGCCGGCACTCGCCGGCCGTACGGCTTTTCGGCGCCGGCCGAACGGTGCCCACCCGAAGCATTGCCAAGCCAGACTCGTTTACCCAGAATGACAGTTCCTTGGCCACGAGCCGGACAAGCAGCACCACCCCGACAGTTCGACGAAGCCGGAACAGTGGTCACCCATGTGACCACAGTGGACAGTACCGGGATCAACCTCGTAGAATGTTGTGATCCCGCCCGCGTCTTGCGTCCAAACGTGTGAGGATATGGGCATGTCTTCCCCCTCTGAGCCGTTCCCCTTCGGCGCGTCCACCGAACCAACCTTCGAGATCGCGCGACGCGGTTACGACAAACTGCAGGTCGACCGCTACGTGCAGCAGGTCGAGGCCGAGGTCGCCGCGCTCGTGGGCGAGCGCAACGAGCTCACGATCCAGGTGAACCTGCTGACTCAGCAGATCCAGCAGCTGCAGCAGGAACTGGCGAGCGCTCGACGAGGGCTGACCGCGCCGGGGGAGGCCGTCAGCTACCGTCACCTGGGCGCGCGGGCGGAGCAGATCCTCGCCTTGGCCGAGGAACAGGCGGCCGAGATCCGCGAACGGGCCGCCCGCGAGTTCGCCGAGCGGGAGGCCGAGCTCGCCCGGGCCAAGGCCGAGCTCGACGCCCGCCTGGCGGACGCGGAGAGCAATTTCGAGAAGCAGTTCGCCACCCGGCGCGCGGAGGAAGAGGCCGCCATCGCCAAGCAGCGCGAGGCGGCCGCCGCCGAGGTCGCCGAGGCCAAGGCGTACGCCGACCGGATACGGTCCGATGTGGACGCTCTCTACACGGCCGCCCTGCAGGAATCGACGCGCGTCGGTGACGCGACCAAGGCGTACGCCGACAAGGTGCGGGCCGAGACCGAGGCGCACGCCGCCGCGGTCCGCAAGCAGGTCGAGGACGAGGCGACCGAGCGCCGGGCCGCGCTCGCCAAGGAGCTGGAGGAGCGACGCAGCGCGGCCGAGGTCGAGATCCGCACCGCCCGCGAGAACGTCGAGGCGGAGATCCGGGCCGCGCGCGAGGCCGCCGAGGCGGAGCTGGCCGCCCTGCGGGAGGCCGCCGAGACGGAGCTGGCGAACAAGCGCGCCGAGGCGGAGGCCGTGGTCGCCGCCCGGCTCGGCGAGGTCGAGTCGCTGGCCGCGGCTCGAGCGGCCGAGCTGGAGGCCGAGATCACCAAGCGTCGGGTCGAGGCCGAGCAGGAACACGCGGAGCGACGCGCCACTGTGGAGCGTGAGCTGGCCGAGGCCGAGGCGGCCGCGAGCGCGGCGGTGCGGGAGATGCGCGCCGACGCCGAGTCGTACGCGAGTGGGCTGCGCGCGCAGGCCGATGAGATGCTGTCCAAGGCCCGCACGGAGGCCGAGGAGATGCTGGCCAAGGCCCGCACGGAAGCCGAGGAGGTGCTGGCCAAGGCCCGCGCGGAGGCCGAGGAGGCGCTGACCAGGGCCCGGGCCGAGGCCGACGAGCACCTCACCGCCGCGCGCAGTCGGGCCGGGCAGATCATCGCGGAGGCCGAGGAGAGCGGCGCCGCCACGCTCGCCGCCGCCGAGTCGCTGCTGGCGTCGGCCCGGGCCGAGGCGGAGGAGATTCGGGCCAGGGCCCGCACGGAAGCCGACGAGCTGCTCGGCCGGGCCCGGCACGGGGCCGCCCACCTGAGCGGGGCCGGGTCGTCCGGGGCGGACGACGTCCCGCGGACACCGTCCACTGTGGAGGTCATGACCGCCCAGGCCGAGGCAAGCTCGGAGGTCGCCCGCCCTTTCGTGCCTGAGGCCGCCGCGCCCTCGGACTCGGTCCCCGCGCCACGGACTGCCGACGTCGCGCCGGTGGCCACCACCGCGCCGGACAACGACGCGGCGGTCGTCGAGGTGGCGGACGCCGCCGACACGGCCACCGCGGCCGCTGAGGCCGCCGACGCCGCCACCGCGATCGCCG